>NZ_AGJL01000052.1 GCF_000243455.1 Methanotorris formicicus Mc-S-70
CCCGAGGGTAGGTTAGCCACGTGTTACTGAGCCGTCCGCCATGGGCAAAAGCCCATAGACTCGCATGGCTTAGTCGGACCCCAATAGCAGTGGCCTCCGGCGGGATCAACCGGAATTAAATGGGAGACGATCGCAAGAGAGGATATATTCCTCTTGTGGCCGCTACTGGGTTTCACCTTGGTCGCGGGCTTGCATCCAACCTGACCCTTCGGTCAGGTTGTCACCTTCAACTGCATACTATGGTGATATTCTGGTGAGTGTATTGTTTTTAGGTTTAGAACAATATGTTTTAAAAAAATGAAAGGGCCGGGACCGGGAATTGAACCCGGGTCAGGGGATCCACAGTCCCCCAGGATAGCCACTACCCCACCCCGGCCACAGTAGTGCAGGGGCAGGGATTTGAACCCTGGAACCGCTACCGGACAGGATTCTAAGTCCTGCGTCTTTGGCCAGGCTCGACAACCCCTGCACTTATTAAATTAAAGTGCTCCGGCCGGGATTTGAACCCGGGTCGCGGGCTCGAAAGGCCCGCATGATTGGCCGGACTACACCACCGGAGCAAAAGCATCTTAATGATGGGCCCGAAGGGATTTGAACCCTTGGCCACTCGGTTATGAGCCGAGCGCTCTGACCAGGCTGAGCTACGGGCCCACAAAAACATCAAAATTCAAAATTACATCAAATAAAATTTAAATAAAAAAATTAAATGGCGCCCCCAGCAGGACTCGAACCTGCGACCTACGGATTAACAGTCCGTCGCTCTACCTACTGAGCTATGGGGGCACATCAGCACAATAACAATTACTCTCCTAATATATAAACTTTTCGGCGAAAAGTATTTATATTAGTAATACAATGTTGATAATGCAATTTGTCGGGCCGCGGTAGTTCAGCCCGGGAGAACGCTGGACTGAAGATCCAGTTGTCGGGTGTTCAAATCACCCCCGCGGCACCATTAATTTTATTTTAGACATATTAATTTATACATTTGAATATATAAAGATAATAAAAAATAAAAAATTTTTAATGCCCTAAAAACCGTGGAATAAAGTATAGTGTTCCAATAGCACTTCCAAGGTTTGCTAATGCTGTAACAAGTAAAATTCTCATGAGGTTGTTGTTTAGAAGTTCTTTTAGTGAATCTGCATGAAACAACTCTATTATATCACTTTTTTTAATCTCCCTAAATTTTAATTCAGCAAGTCCTGCAATCCATCCAGCCCCAATAAATGGAATTAATGAGGTTATTGGAGCAGAGATGAATGCAACCAATGCAGATGCTATATGGCCCCTTGCAATAACAACCCCAAACGCTGATAAGAGGCCGTTTATAATCACCCACTCTAAGGTTAGTTCTTTTAATGCGTAAATGTTTGAAGACACACTGTAAAAACCATAGAGTATAATAACCACTATCCCTACTGAAATAATCTTTCTAATATGCTTCCAAAATTTACTTTTTTTAGTTTTATTCAACTCATTCAAATCTATATCATCCCCTTTTTCCAATTTTTTTAAATAATTTATTATCCCCTTAATATGTCCTGCCCCAACGACAGCAACAATTTTTTCTTTACCTTTACTCAACTCATACAAATTCTTTGCCATGTATCTATCCCTTTCATCAACCAAAACTTCGTAAATTGTGGGAGAGATATCTTTTAAAAACAAAACCAACTCATCAGCATTCTTTATCATCTCATTAATTGATTTGTTGTCAATCTCCATTTCATCATTTTCTTCAAATAAACTCAAAAAGAAGTTTATCTTCTCTCTTAATGTCATCTTGTTTAGAAGTCTTGTTAATGTTATGTTTATTTGTCTGTCTATTAAGGATATTGGCTTTTGATATTGCATTGCAATTTCAATGGCTTTTTTCATCTCACTTCCAGGTTTTACCCCCAATTCTTCCCCTATCATTTTTTGGAAGTGTGATAATATCATATGAAGTAAAAAGATACCCACTTTCCCCTCTTTTATAATCCTCTTAATATCAATGTTATCTGTGTCGTTATCCCCCATAATTGCAAAAAACCTCTCCCTATCTAACTCAACAGATACAACATCAGGATTTATGTTTAAGATAGTTTCTTCAACTTTTCTCACACTTTCTTCAGAAACATGGGCAGTTCCAATCAAATAAATATCACATTCATTAAGACCATTATTTATTCTAATATACTCCACAATCTCACCGTATTTATATTAGGTATTCTATATTAGTATTGTAATATATAAATTTGGTGATACCATGATAAAAGTTAGAGATGTTATGAAAAAACCCATAATTGTGAATCCCAATGATGATATAAGGGATGTTATAAGATTATTTAGAGAACATAAAATCAGTGGAGCCCCTGTTGTTGAAGATGGGGAGTTGGTTGGCATTATATCTGAAAGTGACATAGTAAAAACAATAACCACCCACAATGAATCAATTGGATTAATTTTACCATCTCCATTGGATTTAATAGAATTACCATTAAGAACAACTTTGAAAATTGAAGAGTTTAAAGAGGATATAAAAAAGGCATTAAAAACAAAGGTTAAGGATGTTATGACAAGGGATGTTATAGT
The DNA here is from genome assembly GCF_000243455.1 of Methanotorris formicicus Mc-S-70. Classification (NCBI taxonomy): domain Archaea; kingdom Methanobacteriati; phylum Methanobacteriota; class Methanococci; order Methanococcales; family Methanocaldococcaceae; genus Methanotorris; species Methanotorris formicicus. Next base: position 2,578 of record NZ_AGJL01000052.1, read on the forward strand.
AATCTCCCCAGATGAGGGTATAAACAATGCTGCAAAGTTGATGATTGAGAACAATATAAAGAGGCTCCCAGTTGTTAAAGATGGAAAACTTGTGGGTATTGTTACAAGAGGGGACATTATAGAGGCATTATGCTAAATAAAAAAATTTGGTGAGATAGGATGGAGATTATTTCCCCTTCAAGGATTCACATGGGACTTATTGATTTGAATGGGAGTATTGGGAGAGTAGATGGTGGTGTTGGTTTAGCCCTTGAAAATCCTAACTTAGTAATTGAGGGAAAAGAAAGTGGGGAAATTGAAGTTGACTTTGATAAATCCGTTCTTAAGAATTTTGATGAAAGTTATATCAATGATATAGGGAGAAGGGTTAAAGATGCGGCAGAGAAAATATTAAACCATATAAATGAAGATGGAGTAAAATTATTAATAAAAAAATCATTCCCATCCCACTCCGGTCTTGGCAGTGGAACACAGATTGCCCTTTCAACGGGGAAATTAATATCCCTCATATATGGGAAGGAACTTAACGCCTATGAAATAGCAAAGATTACTGGAAGGGGGGGAACTTCTGGAATTGGAATTGGGGCTTTTGAGATGGGGGGATTTTTAATCGATGAGGGACATTCATTTGGAAAAGGAAAAGATAAGGAGGATTTCAAACCCTCATCAGCATCAAAAGGCGTAAAACCAGCACCAATAATATTTAGACATGACTTCAATTGGGATGTGGTTTTAATTATCCCAAAAGGGGAGCATATTTACGGCAACAAGGAAGTTGATATATTCAAAAAATACTGTCCAGTTCCTTTAAATGAGGTTCAAAGGATTTGCCACTTGATTTTAATGAAGATGATTCCCGGAATTATTGAAGATGATTTAAATGCATTTGGGGAGGTTGTGAATGAACTCCAAACACTTGGATTTAAAAAAGTGGAGGTTTCTTTGCAATCAGAGATTGTTAAAGAACTCATAAAAGAGTTGCAAAAAGTAGGTTATGCTGGACTATCAAGTTTCGGCCCAACAATCTATGCACTTGGAGATGTGGATTTAATTATGGAGAAAGCAGATGACATCCTTGATAAACACGGCATTGATGGGGAGATAATAGTAACAAAAGCAAACAATACTGGATATAGAGTAAAATAAATAAAAATAAAAAAACAGGAAGCGAAATTAAGGTAGCCACGTCTTTTCATCCTTTATTTTTTCAGGTAGGTAGGTGTCGACAACATACTTCAAACCATACTTTGCAAGGGACTGTTGTTCTGCCCTTACTTTCATATCTAACATCTGTTTTAATGCCTTTTGCCATTCTGGGAATGATTTTACAAAATCATCATTTTTTAAACCATCTTTTATTCTTTTGATATCTTGTTCCTTCAATGGATGTGTTGGTAAGTCATAATCAACAATATCTTGAGGAGTTACACCAATCAACCTCGCAGAAGGAATTGCAAGTTTATCTGCTAAATGAACCGCCTTACCACTCCCAACCTTCAACGTCCTGTAAATATTTAAATATCCATAGGGGTCACCGTCAGTAAACACCAAAACTGGAACTTCATACTCTTCATTTAATCTCTTCACAAATCTTCTTGTTGCCCTTGCTGGAACCCCCTTCAATGAAACTAAGATACAATTGTGTTTATCCCAAAACTTTTCAGCATTCAACCTTGCAAACATACCCGCAGTTTCTATTGCCAATATAAAATCAGCATTCGTCTCAAACTCCAATCTTGTTACATCATTTGGTATATTGTATGCTCCGGTACCCAACCTTGTGCAATCTACTTTGATTTCCTCCCCTTCTGGTGTTCTATCAATTATCCTCAACGGCCCAACAACTGATGAACCATCCTCTTCTGGAATAAATCCGAGATCTTCTCTCAATACATCTAATGCTGCCTCTAAATCCTCAATAACATTATTTGATGGTTGCTGGTCATCGAATCTTGCCTCACCCCAATTTTTGGAGACATAATACGCTTCCCTAAGTGTTGAGAAGTCATTTGAATCAAGAAGTTGTTTTGAAAATTCTAGCATCTTCACCGTTTGAGCAAAGATTTTTGCTTGACTTACTGTTAAAGTCCTTTCTTTTTCTTTCCCCATAAGTATGAAAGTTCCTGTTTCAGAGTCAAATTTTGCATTGGTTAAACTTCTAATGGGTAGTTTAATTTTTGGTCTCTTACCTTTTAAAAGATCCTCATACATTTTATTTGCCAACTCTAAAATCTTTCTCCTTGCTATTTCTCTTGATTTTGAAATTATCATTATTTCACCATAATAAAGATTTATAGTAGAAATTGTTAAAACCAATAAATTTTTATATCAAATCCCTTTTTAATTAATTATATTATAATGATATTACTTTACTTAATAAACTGAAAATTCCCCATTTTTATTTAGAATTAAGATACATCCCCACTAAACTATGGTTGATTATATATTAATTTTTATCGGTATGCATAAAAATTACAATGGAGGTCGGATCTTGAAATTCTTAAAAAATATTGTTGAAAATGATGATTTTTCATATGAGGATGAGACGTTATCTGAAGAGGATTTGGAATTATTGAAATTATTGGAGGAGGCAAAAGCCAAAATCACTGTGGTGGGTTGTGGTGGAGCAGGAAACAATACAATAAATAGATTAACCTCTGAAGGTATTGAAAGGGCAAAAACTGTTGCTATCAACACAGATGCTCAACAGTTGTTAAAAACAAAAGCAGATAAAAAAATATTAATTGGTAAAAATTTAACAAGAGGACTTGGTGCTGGTGGAAATCCAAAAATGGGAGAGGAATCAGCAAAAGAAAATGCAGAAGATATAAAAAATGAATTACAAGGAGCGGACATGGTATTTATAACCTGTGGATTGGGCGGAGGTACTGGAACCGGTTCTGCTCCAATTGTTGCTGAAATATCCAAAAAAATAGGGGCTCTAACAGTTGCAATAATAACGCTCCCATTCTCAATGGAAGGAGAAATAAGGATGCAAAATGCATTGGAAGGATTAAATAAATTAAAAAATGTAGCAGATACAATAGTTGTTATTCCAAATGACAAGTTGTTGGAAATTGTACCAAAGATTCCATTAAAAACAGCATTCAAAGTCGCTGATGAAGTTCTTATAAACTCAGTTAGAGGGTTAGTTGAACTCATCACAAAAGATGGTCTTATAAACGTTGATTTCGCTGATGTTAAAGCAGTTATGAGCAATGGCGGAATGGCAATGATTGGTATTGGAGAGAGCGATGGGGAGAAGAGGGCAAAAGAGGCAGTGATGAACGCATTAAACTGTCCATTGCTTGATGTTGAAATTGATGGGGCAAAAGGTGCATTGATACACGTCATAGGTCCAGAAGATTTAACATTGGAGGAGGCAAAAGAGGTTGTAGGAACGGTATCAGAGAGATTAGATCCAAAGGCAACAATTATCTGGGGTGCAACTATAAATGAGAACTTGGAAAACACTATCCAAGTTTTATTGGTTGTAACTGGTGTAAAGCCTAAAAATGAGTTTGGATTAAGGCAAACCAGAAAAAGTTTAATAGACATTCCAAAAATTTAAGAAACCATTTTTTAATTTTTAAATTAATTTGGTGGTAAAAATGGAAAAAACCAACTTAAATACAAAAATTGAGGGAATAAAAAATTTTCTCCTTCAATGTAAGAGGGTTTTAATGATTACAAGGAAGCCTACAAAAGAAGAATTCATAAACATCTCAAAGGTTACTGGATTGGGTATCTGCATTCTTGGAATAATTGGCTTTATAATCCATGTCCCAATAGTTTATATAAAGGGCTTAATTAAACCTATAAAATAAATTTTAGAAATTAATAAATACTAAAAACACTATAACTATTACCAACTCGTTCTTTTTTTATGAACTTTTTAATTTTTATGAATTGTTTTATATCTTTTTAAAACTTTATTCTGGTGATATTGTGATTTTTGCGGTGAGAACTACTGCTGGACAGGAAAAGAACGTAGCGGAAATGTTAGCGTCAAAAGTAGAAAGGGAAAAGTTGGACGTTTACTCCATACTTGCAACAGAAAACCTAAAGGGATATATATTGGTCGAAGCAGAAAACAGAGGAGTTGTTGAAGAGTTGGTTAGGGGAGCATTTAAGGTAAAAGGTATCGTCCCAGGAACAACATCAGTAGATGAGTTAGAACACCTCTTAACACCAAGAAAACTTGTTGAAGATATTGAGAAAGGAGATCTTGTTGAACTTGTTGCAGGTCTATTTAAAGGAGAGAGAGCAAGGGTAATTAGAGTTGATAAGAACAAGGAAGAGATTACAATAGAGTTAGAACAGGCAGCGGTTCCAATACCGATAACAGTACATGTCGAGCATGTAAAAATAGTATCAAAAAATAAATAAATACACATACCTATAAGTTTTAAATACCCCTATTACATATATACTCGTTTGCGTCATAAGTGTTCGAAAAATTAAGAAACACATTGTCTACAAATATAAAAACTAAAAATTTATATATAACTAAGCATAACTTTTGAGAGTCATCATTGAGGTGAGAAATATGGCTGTTGAGGTCGTAGAAGTCCTTGTAACTGGTGGAAAAGCAACAGCAGGGCCACCATTAGGTCCAGCAATTGGACCATTGGGAGTAAATGTGATGCAAGTTGTTAATGCGATAAATGAAAAAACAAAGGCATACGAGGGAATGCAAGTCCCTGTTAAGGTTAAGGTAGATACTGAAAAAAGAACATTTGAAATTGAAGTTGGTATTCCACCAACAAGTGCTTTAATAAAGAAAGAATTAGGTGTTGAAAAAGGTGCTCACGAACCAAAACACGAAGTTGTTGGTAACTTAACAATGGATCAAGTAGTTAAAATTGCAAAGATGAAGTATGATGGTATGTTATCCTACACATTGAAAAACGCTGTAAAAGAAGTTCTTGGAACTTGCGTCTCAATGGGAGTAAACGTTGAAGGAAAACACCCAAAAGAAGTCCAAAAATTAGTCGATGAAGGAGTTTATGATGAATATATAAAAGAAGAATAATTTTTCAAATTTTATTTTTTATTTTTTAATATATTCATATATTTGAATAAAGTTAATTTTAAAACTCAATTATCATTCCAGAGTGTATCTTATGGAACTTTTCTCCATAATCAGTTAAAAACTCCGCTTCTGCTTTTAAACCTGTGCAATGTCCTGTATAAACTTCTTCAACATCAAGTTTTTTAAGTTTTTCAACAGTTTTAATTATTCTTTCATCACTTGCATCTATGAGATGAAACCCTCCAATAACAGATCTAATTCTCTTTTCTCCTGTAATTTTTATTGCATGTTTCACTATACTAACAATTCCGGCATGGGAGCAACCACTAATAATCACTAATCCTTCTGATGTTCTTATAACTAAACTCATATCATCCAAAAGTTCATCCCTAATCAGTTTTCCATCTTTTAAAGTATAAACTTCCAAGTTGGTTTTTTCAAAATCTTCCCTCTCCCTAACCTCACCAGTTGAGTAAACACCTTCTAATATTTGGATTGGTTCATTTGTTAAGAAAAGTTCTGCATATTGTTCGATTTCTTCTCTCTCGAAAGGAACTCCTACATCCATTAAACAAGGTTTTATTACAAAATGTTTCCTAAAAATCATTGGATGGGCAATTATTGGGATTCTTTTGCCGATTGCTTTGAGCATCTCTAATAATCCACCCGTATGGTCATAGTGGCAGTGTGATAAAAATATATAATCTATATTATTCGGTTCTAACCCTAAACGCCTCATGTTATGAAGTATCGGCTTTGCCTCCTGTCCTACATCAAAGAGGATACTTTTTCCTCCATGTTCAATTAAGAAACTGATCCCATGTTGAGCATAGAAAGGACTCTCATACCCAGAGTAATCTTCAAGAAGGACGTATATTTTTACCATTTTAGACACCATTTAAATATTTTTCAAACCATCTTATTTCTTTTTTGTTGTAATATGCATATAAATGTTTTCTTTTTTATCTAATTTTAATATCAACTATTAAAATCTTAAAATCTTGGAAATCTAAGGATTTTCAAACCCACCTACTACAATCACAATATATCAAAAATTTTGGATTTTCATTAATTTTAAATAATATGATACCTTATAAAATAAGGGTTTGGAATTTTAAAGGAAGGGATCTTATATTGGAAAGTAATTACATTTAATAGGAGGTTTATTAATGACATGCACCATTATTGTTGGAGGACAGTGGGGAGATGAAGGTAAAGGAAAGATTGTAAGTTATCTCTGCGAAAAAGACTCCCCATACATTATTGCAAGAGGTGGAGTAGGTCCAAACGCTGGGCACACTGTTGAGGTAGATGGGGAAAAATATGGAATCAGGATGGTTCCAACTGGATTCCCAAATAAAAAGGCAAAACTCGCAATAGGAGCAGGGGTTTTGGTAGATCCTGAGGTTCTTTTAAAAGAAGTTGAGATGTTGGAGAAATTTAATGTTGGGAAGAGGTTAATTGTTGATTATAGATGTGGGATTATTGAAGAGAAACACAGATTAATGGACAAATCAAATGAGCACCTATCAAAAGAAATCGGCTCTACTGGAACAGGATGCGGTCCAGCAAATGTTGATAGAGCATTGAGAATCTTAAAGCAGGCAAAGGATATTGATGTATTGAAAGAATTTTTGGGAGATGTTTCTGAAGAAGTTAATGATGCTATCGATGCAGGTAAAAATGTGATGATTGAAGGTACTCAGGGGACATTGTTATCATTGTACTATGGAACCTATCCTTATGTAACATCAAAAGACACAACTGCATCAACATTTGCAGCGGATGTTGGTGTTGGCCCTACAAAGATTGATGAGGTTATAGTTGTATTCAAATCATTCCCAACAAGAGTTGGTAGTGGGCCATTCCCAACAGAGATGCCACTAGAGGAGGCAGAGAAATTAGGTATTGTTGAGTATGGAACAGTTACCGGCAGAAGGAGAAGGGTTGGATATTTTGACCTTGAGTTGGCTAAGAAGGTTTGCAGGTTAAATGGAGCAACCCAAATTGCCTTAACATGCTTAGATAAATACGATAACACATGCTATGGAGTCACTGAATACAGTGAATTAACAGATAAAGCAGTTGAATTTATTGAAAAAATAGAGGAAGCAACGGGAGTCCCGGTTACAATAATCTCAACAGGTCCTGAATTACACCAAACCATTGATAGGAGAGATGAATTATAATTTTTAATCCCATAAATCAAAACCCCATCTTTTTCTTTTATTTTTGGATGTAACATAAGAAACACCCTAACAGCGGGGATGAAATTCCAATCCTTCCCCTCTTTGAGATTTTCAAAGTTGTTTAAAAACAACCTCTTACTTACAACCTCATCGTTTTTACCCTTTAATTTTTTTATCGCTATCTTATCCTTACCAACATATTTTATTTTATAAACTCCAGTTTTTGAATAAAATTCTTTATCTTTATCAAGACACTTCTTGCTATCCTCACAATTTCCTTATATATTCTTAGGATTTATATTGCACCTCATTAAATATAATCCCTATATTCAATAAATAAAAAATCTATCACAAAGGTATGGTAAAATGAAAATAAATATCATCTCCAAACAAAGAAAAAAAGAAACTCTAAAAAACCTAAAAGAATTTAGAAGGGCATTCAAAATAAATTTCAGAAAAAATAAGATTTACAAAATGATAGAAAAGATGCCATTAAACCTCAACAAATACCTAACAAAATATTCAACTGGAGGAATGATAAAAAAGTATCCAGAAGACTTTATTGTTGAGGAAATAACGGAAGATGGTATTGTTTTAGAGGTTGGAAAAGAGATTGGTTTTGAAGATGAGAAAAACTGGAATGGTTCTTTTATCCACTTCACACTTGAAAAGAAAAATTGGAATACGTTAGATGCTATAAGAGAGATTGCAAAACAAACAAAATCAAAAAGAAAGAACTTTGGGTTTGCAGGAACTAAGGACAAATTTGCCATAACAACCCAAAGGATAGGATGCTTTGGAGTTAATGTTGAGGATTTAAAGAAGGTAAATCTACCAAATATAACATTGAAGGACTTCCAAAAAACCAACAAAAAACTTAAAATTGGCTGTTTGTGGGGAAACAGATTTACAATAAAAGTTAGGGATATGGATGTTGATAAATCTGAGTTAGAGGATATTTTAAAAGAACTCTCAAAATTAAAATACGTATTAAATTACTTTGGAATCCAAAGATTTGGGAGTGTAAGGCCAATAACTCATGTTGTTGGTAAATTTATAGTTCAGGGGGACTTTGAAAGTGCATTTTATGCCTATTGTGGAACACCTTTACCTTATGATGGCAGATCAAAAGAGGCGAGAACTTTGGTTGATGAAGGAGAATTTAAAGAGGCTCTAAAAATTTATCCAAAGATATTCTACTATGAGAAGAAGATGATTAGATACTATTTAAAACATAGAGATTACAAAAAATCCTTCAATGTCCTACCTCCACAACTAAAATCCATGTTTGTAAATGCATATCAGTCCTATCTATTCAACGAGATGATAAATGAAAGATATAGATATGGTTATGAGCCATTGGAGGGGGATATTTTAAAAGATGGCCTCCCTACGGGAGCATTGATTGGATACAACCCAAAATTTGCGGATGGTATTCAAGGAGAGATTGAAAGAAATATATTAGAAAGGGAGGGCATAAAATTAGAGAATTTTAAAATTAAAGGTTTTGGTAATTTCTTTGGGGATAGGAGGCCATTAATAACAAGGATATATGATTTAGAGTATAGGATTGATGATGATGGTTATGTTTTGAGATTTAAACTGAAGAAGGGAACCTATGCAACCTCTGTATTAAGGGAATTTATTGATAAAAAAATTAATATATAAGAATCAAAAATGTATATAGTGTCCTTTTTTGGCACTGACCTTTTTAGGGATGAAAGTGCTAGAGGACATTCTGGCTACACGGCGGCCGTATCGAGTAGCCATCAGGCATCGATGAAGATGCGGTTTTCCAAAGCCAGATATATTTTTATCTTCACATTAATCGATTAATTTAAATAATTTAATTAATTAGTTTAAATTTAATTTAAAAAATTTTAAAATACCTTCAAATCAATACCCTCAATATAAACCCTTTTTCCTTCAACTTCCACAACAACCCCACTATGAACCTTCTGCATCATGCAATGCTCTGGAAGAAATTTTACTGTTTTCCCTACTTCTGGGATTTTTCCCTCTTTAACAGTTCCTTCAAATGCGATAACCATTGCAATTCCTACATCCTTATAGTTGAATTCCTCGTTATTTATCCTATGGCATGGTCCTACAAGATGAACTATGTATAAACCATGATTCTCATCAATAACCTTGGCAAAATGTGTAATTGGACATCCAAGGGGTCTATATCTTATTATATCTCCTATCTCAATCTCTTTTTTATCAAATATTAATAGAGTTTCCCTACATGAGTGTTCGTTTGGTAGTGGAGATAATATAAAATCTGCCCTATACCCATCTATTAATCCAATTATTTCTTTTTCATCTTTTTTTAATGTTTTTACATCTTTTAGTAATTCTTTTATTTTTAGGACTTTCGCAAATACATTTAAATACTTAGATTAACAATAAACCAGTTTCTTTACATAAAAGAGATTATGGCATTCCCAACGGCTATTCGATTTAGTTCTCTTCTAAACTCATACCCAAGTAACTCTTTTTATCGATTCTAATTTTCTCTAAAATAAAGAAAGCCCTCATAGCTAACGAAATATGACCTAATACTGGAAATCTTTTTCTAACGAAGAAATTTCCAATATTGCAGCACTGTTTAACTCCTCTGTGGAACTCTTCGATTCTCC
>NZ_AGJL01000053.1 GCF_000243455.1 Methanotorris formicicus Mc-S-70
AATTTTTTCATGTCTTCCCTTCCTTACGGTATTTTTTCGTTTCAATTGGGATTGTATCTATGAATAATAAACAATTTTGTTTAGGAAAGTCTTTTGAATCTCGAATAAAAGTTGTTCATATCTATTTATTCGTTCAACAATCTTGTTATATCTAATTTTGTAAATAGTCCTAAATATTCGATTAGTATTTCATAATCCCTCTTATAAACTCCCGAAAAGTATATCATACAAAGAACCGAAAAGATTATTAAGTCTAAGAGAGATATTTTCTCTCTGCGTGTGTATGGCGATTTGTATTTGACGACTATTAGGTAAAACTTAGCTCGCATAAGATTTATTAAACGCTTAATTCTCGGAATTTTAGATTTATCTACGATGTTATTACCTCCAACTATTTTTTGTAGTAATCTATAATCATATAGTTATATATTTATCTATTTGATGGGAACTACCGTAAAATAAAGATTTATTTTTTAGAAGATTTTTTGGAAGGTTCTTCTTTTGTGATGATTATTTTCTCTGCCTTTATAACTGCGTTGTGTAATATAATCTTTATTCCTGGTGGTAATCCACCAAATCCTCCTGGGAGTTCTAATGTAGGTACTGCAAATCCTTCTTCAACTTCTTCAACAAACTCCTCCTCTTCTTCAACCTCTTCTTCCTCAACTTCAGCCCATCTCTCAACAATAGGATGATTTTTCTCTTTTAAGAATTTCATTAACTCATCGGTATTTGATACATCCTCTTCTGTTGCAATTTTATCATATAAATCCTCAGGTATTGCATCTTTAACCTTCTCTTTCAACTCCTTTGGAAGCCAAACTACTCTTTGCCAACCACCATCTGCCTGGAAGAACTTTGGAGATCTCATATATTCAATACACATTCCACAGAAACCTTCAACCTGCTTTCCACCACTACACTGCCCTGCAAGTGATGAGAATGGAACACCCATTGGAGTTTCTCCTTTAAAGTCCCTATGCACAACCCCAAACCCATCAACCTCAGGGATGTAGAAGGTTATCGCCTCAAAACATCCACATGATGTTGATGGTTTATACATTACACTATGCAATGCAACCTCTTCAATTGAACCTTGAGATTTTTCTTTTACAGCCTCATTAACTCCTGAGTAAATTCCTAACTTCCCATCAAGTAATTCTCCTTTTGGAACTTCAAATATTGGCCCTTCTGGATCTATCTTTGCCGCTGCCCTTGCATCGAAGTAGGTAATTCCTCCACATAACGCTGGTTTATCAGGGGTTATAATACAGACGTGCGTAGGGGCAAAACTTTGACACATAACGCATCCATAAAATACGTCAACATCCTCTTCACTCAACTCTCTTGCCCTTGCATCTCTTTTTGCATAAACCTCTCTCGCCTTTTCAAGTTCTTCCTTAACCTTATCAGGATCGGTAATCAACTCAACATCAACACTTTTTATAAATGGAAATTCTGCCTTGTATAATCTTTGAATAACTTTACCTATATGCTCTAATGTTAATCCTTTTGATGCAGAACTTTTATTTACCCTAATCCATACACTATCTCTTTGATTTAGGTGCATAACTCCCTCGATATAGTTAAAGAACTCGTGGATTCTTCTCTCCAAAACACCCTCCAAATCTTCCTCTAAGTTGTCCCCACCAACCCTAACAATGATTGCAAAAGGGGTTCTTGTCCCTTCTTCCACTTCACTAATATCTTTCCCAATAATCTCTACTTTATCACTTGCCTCTCCAACCCTAACAAGTTCAAAACCATAACTCTTAGGTCCAGCTAATTCAACATGCATATCTGGTCCTCTAACTCTTTCCCCTTCATTCATCGGCCCAACTGATACAGGAATATCATCAAACATGTTTCAAACCTCCATTATAACTCTTCAAACTTTTCACTTATGATTTTAATGAGTTTCTTCCGTTTTTCTTCCTTAATTATCTCAAGTGACTCATCACAAACGAGTTTTAATGCATTATCCTTACACGCCTCAATACATGCAGGAGTTAACCTGTCTACATCCAAGCAAAGAGTACATTTATGGGCAACCTTTTCTTCAACAAAAATTGCCCCAATTGGACATGCTATGGCACACATCCCGCAGCCAATACATTTTTCTTTATCAACGATTGGAATGTTTTCTTTTAGATAAATTGCATCAACAGGACAGATTTCTTTACATGGAGCAGTTTCACACTGCATACAAAAAATTGGAATGTTGTTAAATTTTTTTATTCTACTTACTCCATGAATTTCAGCACATTTGTTAATACAATCATCACATTTTGAGCATTTTGAAGGATCAAGGACGATAATTTTTGGATTCATAGTATCCCTCCCAATGATGAATAAAGTTAATTATTTCCCCAAGGCACCGACTAACTTTTTAATAACATCAATATGCTCATCTTTTTTCATGTTTGGAAATGAATAGCATGCGTTTGGATGATAGAATGGGTCAATTGTCACAGTTATTACGGAAGAGAAGTGCTTCAAATGAGTTAATGCCTGAGCAAGGTAGTAATAAGTAATTCCAATGAACAATGCCAAATCATGTTCTCCCTTTGCAAGATATTTCATGATATCCAACAAATTCATCTCTTTTGGTGTGTAGATTTTTTTTATGTTTAATTTACTAAGAACTTCCTCAATATCCTTATCCAACTTACACCCAACAATTAAAATAGGATTTTTGCTCCTTTTTATCATCTGAATTAATATGGTTGGGGAAACAATATCAGCATGATTCAAATTTGTCCCTGATGTTGGTTGGTATGGAGTAGTTCTATCCATCTTTTTCACCTTCTATTTTATCAAAAAGTTAATTAATAAATAATTGTAGGCTCTTTTGGGATTTTTTCTCTTGGTTTCCATCCCTTTTCTTTTAAATAATCCATAACTTTGTCTTTTATCATGAATGGAATATCTTGCTCAGTTCTTACGAATTTCTCCAAATCAGGCGGCATTGTTCCAAAGTATTTTTCATAAACACTTACGTAGTGGTAGATTTTCATTGCCCTTCCTTTTGGACCGTCATTTGGTCTCATGCAGAGTTTTGGAATCATGCATATACATTCTTCCATCGTTTCTGCTGTTACAATTAGATGTTCTGGGGTTGGTTCAATTTTCATTATTTCTCCAGTTCTTTTATCTAAAATCTCAAAGTCCTCTCTATCGCTTAAATATAACCTTCTGTATTTTGCACCATGTGGTCCAACTATAACAGGGATTCCCCATCTATTTACTCCAGTAGCAATTGCTGCCGCTTTTTGGGACATTGCACCCCATGCAATACCAACAGCCCCGACTCTATTTAATATATAATCTGCAACTTGCTCAAAGTTCCCTCTCAATGGAACTTTTGCGAAGATGTTGGCTATTTTTATCGCTGCTCCAGTTATGTGGCAGTTACTTAAACAACTTCCAACATTCACCAATCCACCAGATTCAAAACTTCCGCCATATTTTTCATATAGTGTTTTTCCATCCTCATCCTTCCACATTCCAATCGCCATTGCCGCACATCCACTTGCAACGACAATGTATTTCCTCTCCAAGAATTCCTTTGCTATCTTTGCAACCTCTTCCTCACCGTTTGGATGGTTAGAGCATCCAACCAATGCAACAACTCCAGGAATATCTCCAAATACAATTGGAGCCCCAACTCTCCTTATTTCAACATCCTGTATAGGCCCTCTTCCAGCCCTTATCTTAAATTTCAAATCCTTAATGAATGCCTCTCCAACCTTTGTTGTCATGCTAACGATTGGCAAATCCCTCTCACATTCACTCTCACATCTACCACAACCATAACATACTTTGTACAATTCAACGAATTTGTCAAACTTGCCTTGCTTTGCCTCAATCATCGCCTCCTTTACCTCAAATGAGTTTGGACATACTCTGTTGCACCATCCGCATTCTGTACATTTCTTTGCAAGTTCCACAACCTCACTCAAGTCAGGGAGGCATTTTTTGTCCTTTCTCTCTTTTGAAATTATTTTAGATAATTCTACAGCAACTTTCCCTACTTTTTCCTCATCTAAAATTAAAGCAGCCCTATTCCTCAATATATATCCAATCATTTCGTCTTCACTTAAATGGGAAATGTCTTCTAAACCTAAGCACATCTTTTCGTTTGTTGCTATCAAAACAGCCCCAGTTTTTAATGTCTCTTCTAAAATATCTGTTCTTATACATTGTTCATCAACAATAACTACATCAGCAACTCCACTCCTAACAAACATCAACTGCCTTGATAAAGGACCGACAATCTTTGCTCCCTCATTGTATCTTGTTAAATCTATTGCAGTACAACAAATTCCACAGACCTCTATTTTATCATCCAAATCATTTTCTTCCAAATAATCCATAATATACCTACCAGGAACGACATTATGTCCTATACACAAAATTACTGGTTTATTCTTATCTATTGTTCCAAAACCCAACTCTATTAATGGGGCATCTTCATCTCCTTTTGGCATATTAAAACCAACAATTTGGGCAATATCTCCCACTTCTCTCGCTAAATCATCAATCATCCCAGCATGTAGTGCTTTACTCTCAAAATCAATGTAAGCACCTTCCTGCCCTGTGTGTGCTGCAGACAGTAAATGAGTTATCTGCTCTTCACAGTAATCCAAAATCTTTTCCAAGTCCCCGAGTGTCTTTGGCTTTATTCCAGTGACAGTTCTTGCTATTGGTGCTTCAACATCTATATTGTTGCCTAAGTTTATTGGATAATCCCTACCCAACTTCTCTATCAAATAATGAACAAGATGCCTACTATGTCCTGCGTGACATGCAGCCCCTATACAACATGCAATTAAAACTATTCTTGCCTGTTGGGATTTGATATCTAATCCACATGCTCCTTTCTTTCCTCTACTCAAATCACACTTTCCAAAAGTACATAGACAACACATATCACAAATTGGCATATAGAATGGAGGATATCTCTTCAATAGTCTAAAGTCCCACTTCCTTAACGTTGGAACTTTCGGCATTGGTGTAGGGCCCATTGGCTCCCAATCCTCTTCCTCAACTTCCTCTCCAAATTTTATGGTTCCTTTTATTTTGAAGTTTTTTAATTTCAATAATGGAGATGACATTGATTTTATATCTCCTTCCATTCTCACGGTTCCACCATCGATAATTGTCGAATTTATCATTATTAATCATTATAATTATTCTTTGATATTAATTTTTTACGTGTCATATAAATATTTTGTTATGAAAAATTTCCAAAAAGTATTACTCTGGCGTTTTTGCAAAAATAAAGAATTTAATTACGCATTTTTTTAATTTAATGCAGAAAATTTTTACAATTTGCAAATCTATAAATTAACATGTTTAAATAAAAATATAAAAGAATACGCATTTTTAATTTATCCTAAGAAAAATCTTCGATTTGCGATTTTATAAATTTAAATATATTGTTATAAAAAAAACAAAAAATAAAACGCTCATCTTCAAGTATCATTACCTAACATGATTATAAGTAATTCAGAGAACCAATTCGATTTATAGTTGTATATAAATGTATAGAAGCTTACATATAGGTGGAGATTTTTTCGACTAATGCCTCGATGTTTTCTTAGATAAGGTTTGATTATCGAATGGAAGCATTCGCAGTTATATTCCGTAGAGTATTCCCTCGATGCGTGATTAACTGTTAAATGATTAGAAATCTTTTTATGTAAAACATCTCTCCTAAAGGTATTCGCCTTTTAGCGAATATAGTTCCAGTTAGGTCGTTAAAGTGTCTTTTACACGAATTACATCTGTATCTTTACAACATCTTTCGAACCACAATATGGGCAAGTATATCTATCACTCCATCTAATCTCCCTTATAATTGCAATACACTCCTCATCCTTTGGTATGAATAACTTATATACTTCGACGCTCATAAAATTATATATTGCGATTATTATTTATATATGTAATTGTAAGTGAAGATGAGCGAAATAAAAAATAAATGAAAGCAAAATTACCTCCTGACATTGAAGTTTATAACAATCTTTACATTCTTCATGATTATCTGAATACCTCTCTCTTTTGCAATGTCCAATATTGTTTCCCCAATTTCGATACCTTTTTCTTCTTCTTTAACTTCTTTGCTCTCCTCTATTTTCTCTTCTTCAGTTTCTTCAACCTTTTTCATCACTGGATGTCCTTTCTCTTCTAAGAACTTTGCCAATTCTTCAGTATTTGATACATCCTCTTCTGTTGCAATTTTATCATATAAATCCTCAGGTATTGCATCTTTAACCTTCTCTTTCAACTCCTTTGGAAGCCAAACGACCCTCTGCCAACCACCATCTCCCTGCAAAAACTTCGGAGACCGCATATACTCTATTGCAATTCCAACAAATCCTGGAACTTGCTTTCCACCACTACACTGCCCTGCAAGGGATGAAAATGGTAAACCAAATGGTGTCTCCCCTTTAAAGTTTCTATCTACAACCCCAAACCCATCAACTTCAGGAATGTAAAATGCTATAGCCTCAAAGCAACCACAAGATGTGCAAGGACTTGTTAATGCACTATGCATTGCAACCTCTTTAACACTCCCTTGTGACCTACTTTCTACAACCTCATTAACTCCTGAGTAAATTCCTAACTTCTCATCAAGTAATTCTCCTTTTGGAACTTCAAATATTGGCCCTTCTGGATCTATCTTTGCCGCTGCCCTTGCATCAAAATAACTTATACTTCCACACAATGAAGGTCTATCTGGGGTTATAATACAGACGTGTGTAGGAGCAAAGCTTTGACACATTACACATCCATAGAATACATCAACATCTTCCTCACTCAACTCCCTTGCCCTTGCGTCCCTATCAGCATATATTTTTCTTGCCTCTTCAAGGATTTCTTTAACTTTTTCTTCATCAGTTATAATCTTAACCTTACATTTTTCAATTATTGGGAAGTGTTCTTTAAATAATGCTTTTACTACCTCTGCAATGTGTTTTAACCTCAATCCCTTGTTGAATGAGTTTTTATTTATCCTAACCCAAACTTGGTCTCTTTGGTTTAAGTGCATAACTCCTTCAATGTAGTTTAAGAACTCATGGACTCTCCTCTCTAAGACCCCTTCAATATCCTTTTCTAATCCTTTTCCATTAACTTCAACAACTATTGCAAATGGATTTCTACTTCCCTCATCTATCTCATCCAACTCTTTTCCAATAACCTCAATACCATCCTCAACATCATCCTTAACCACAACTAACTCACAACCATAGCTCTTAGGTCCTGCTAACTCAACTTGCATATCTGGGCCTCTAACCCTCTCCCCCTCATTCATCGGTCCTACTGACACAGGAATATCAAATTCAGCAACCTTAACCTCAACGCCTTTCATTTTCAAAGCATTTTCAACAATATTCTCAATATCTGAACTCTCTAATGCCCCTTCAATAACTGGAACTGGGTTGTTTGTTATAACTGGGACTCCTGCCTTTATACACCCTGCCCCTGCTGCAAGTGTTATGTCATCAACATCCCCTAATGCCACAACAACTCCTGGAACTCTGTTTGTTATGTAATCAATTATTTCCTCTGCCTTTCCTGGTTCAATACCCCCAAAAATTAGCGGGGCTCTTATAGCAAGGTTTGCAGCATGGACTGCAGAGGTTATGCCATCTCCAAGTGGAACCAATAATTTATCCAATCCATATTCTATTCCTGCTTCATCCATTTCCTTAACTATTTCCCCAACAAACAACGCTAAAATATTTCTCTTCCTTATGTCATCAATCAATTTTCTTAATTTTTCCTCATCTCCAACCTTTCCAATAACAACCAAAATTGCCGGGATTTTTCCTTCTACAAGTGGAACCCCTAAGCCCCTTAAGGTTTCATCAGGAATAAAGCCAACATAAGGTTCTTTGTAGGGTGTTTCTTCTGTTGCGTATTTTAGTGCCTCCAATGCCTCTGCACATAATAATGTTACAACCCCTGCATCGAGAGCATTTTCTAAGGTTTTATCATCTTTAATTTCAAGTGAATTTATCAATTCCCTCAATTCATTGATGTCTTTAATCTTTTTTCCTAAAAGACCATATATTAGAGGGAGGTTATAGTTTGTTCCTTTATAGCCAACTTCCCTATTTTCTACATCTTTTAATGCATCTTTTGTTAAATTCAACACCTTCTTTGCCCCTTCAATTATATTTTCAACAACCATCTGTTTCACCACCATTTATAATGATTAATCATTACAAATATCTTAACTACAAACTGTCGTTTGCGGAAATTTGCACGCATTTGAGTGCAGTAAACTTTAAAAATGGGCTAAATTATAGATAAAATTTAAAATAAAGCATAATACATTTTTAATTTTAATTTGGATTCTAATAACACAACACAAACGACTATAATATATTATAGTAAATTACGCAATGCGTATTTTTATTAATGGTTATTTGCAAAAATAGCAAAAATCTACAAAAAATTATTTGTATGATTAATAATCATCAAAAGAAAAATGCATAAATGCGTAGCAAAAAAATAGGGTTTTTAAAACTTTCTATTTTTGATTTTGAGTAATATTTTTCCTGATTTTTTGAATATCAAAAACATAATTTATATTGGAATCTTATGACCATCTTTTAAGATGCTGAGAACAAGAGTAACCTTACAACCATTCACATTAACAAGCGGATAAATCTTTTCACTTAAAAACCTTCCTAATTCTTCCATATCCTCAAGAACAGCCACACACACTGCATCATATTCCCCAGTGGTTTGGTAAAGTTGGGTTATCTCATCATAACTCTTCAAAATCTCAAGGGTTTTCTTTACCTCAGAAGGTTTTAAATAAAGTCCTAAAATTGCAACAACATCCTTTCCTAATTTGTGGGGATTTACCGATATGTGGAATCCGTTTATTATACCATTTTCCTTCATCTTTTTTATTCTTGCCCTAACCGTTCCTTCGCTTATCCTCAACTCTCTTCCAATTTCTCTAAATGATTTTCTTCCATCCTCCTGCAAAATTCTTAGTATTTTTAAATCAATTTTATCAAGATTCATTATTTCACCATTTACCAGTATCTTCTCTCTCCAATTTTAACAAGAAACTCACAGTAATCATCTCCTTTACCACAACATTTTGTTTCCGTAACCTTAACATGTCTCTTTAATTTACTCTCTAAAGTTCCACTTATCAAACCTGCTTCAAAATGGCACAATGTAGTTCCAACATTTGGGGCATTGTAGCAGGAAACACACTCTCTCAGTATTAAAATCATCTCATCATCATCAATTTTCTCTATTTCCAATATCCCAATTTTTGCCTTTTTTAATATTTCAGCAAAGTTTTCCAACAATCTTGTTGGGGAGTTACTGACATAATTTGATATTACATTCTTTCCAATATCTTTACCTATGTTGTATAATATTGCCTCAACACCACATCCTGCTGTTAAAATTCCAATCCTCACCGCTTGAAATATTGATAATGGAATTAAATCTCCTAAATCTCTCTTTGGTGGATTATTTTTTATTAAGTTGTCTATGTTCTCATCTATTCTCTTCATCAAAAGATACTTGTCCATAATATCACCACCAATAAAATCATAAAGGATAATCACATATAAATCTTTGAGAAAATAATTCAAATTTATAATGATAATATGAGAGTTAAAGATATAGCGTTGGAATTTGTCTCATGTATAGTTATTGGTATTATTGTTGGTTACATAATAGGTACTCAAACTAACAATATGATTTATGTAGTTGTTGGTTTATTAATTGGTATCTTAGCAGGAATTTCACGATTTATTAAATTTATAAGGAATTATGGGTAATGGTGATATTTTGATTGCGAAAATCAAAGACGTTCAAAATCATCCCAATTCTTCTTTAGAGAAAGAGGAACTAATAATTAAAGAAGAGGCAGAAACTAACGAAGAGTATGGATGTAACCCATATGAGAGAGAAATGGATGACTTACTAAAAAATGGAGTGGTTGTTATTGATAAACCTTCTGGTCCTACATCTCATGAAGTGTCTACATGGGTAAAGAAGATATTAAATTTAAAAAAGGCGGGACATGGTGGGACATTAGACCCAAAGGTAACTGGTGTCTTGCCAATTGCATTAGAAAATACTACAAAATGCATCCCTATGTGGCATATCCCCCCAAAAGAATATATCTGCTTAATGCATTTGCATAGGGATGCGGATGAGGAAAAGATAAAAAAGATATTTAAAGAATTTGAAGGGAAAATATTGCAGAGACCTCCTCTAAAGGCAGCGGTGAAGAGGAGTTTAAGAATAAGGAAGATACATAAATTGGAGATATTAGATATTGATGGGAGAGATATTTTGTTTAGGGTTAAATGTCAATCAGGAACTTACATAAGGAAGTTAGTTGATGATATGGGGGAGGCATTAGGAACCTCCGCCCATATGCAGGAATTGAGAAGGGTAAAAAGTGGGGTTTTTGAGGAAAATGATGCCGTTTATCTGCAAGATTTAGTTGATGCATATCATTTTTGGAAAGAAGATGGTGATAAGGAGGAGTTAAGGAGAATAATAAAGCCAATTGAATATGGGTTGAGGCATTTAAAAAAGGTTGTTGTTAAAGATTCGGCAGTTGATGCAATATGCCATGGGGCGGATGTCTATGTTAAGGGAATCTCTAAGTTGAGCAAGGGGATTGGGAAGGGAGAGGTTGTTTTAGTTGAGACGTTAAAAGGGGAAGCAATTGGGGTTGGAAAGGCATTGATGAACACAAAGGAGATTTTAAAGGCAGATGAAGGTGTTGCAGTTGATGTTGAGAGGATTTATATGGAACCAAACACTTATCCGAGAATGTGGAAAAGGAAGAAGTAATTTTTAGAGTTACAGAAAATTTAACATAATTATTTTTTTGGTGTGATTATGAAAGTTGGAATTACGGCAATAGTTCCACCAGAAATTATCTATTCAACAAACCACACACCTTTGGATTTAAACAATTTTGTTCCACAATCTAATATACATCCCAAAAATAAATTATGTGCTTGGACGGGAGTTTGGAGGGAGTTGATTCTAGAGAATAAAATTGAGATTGATAAGTTAATTGTTCAGTATCTCCGAACATCATACTAACTAATAGAAAACTTAATATTTGGTAATATCGAATAGTTAATATCAAAAAAATATGGAGGTGAAATCATGAAGGGGATAAAACACACAATAATAAAAATCCTTTAACGAATTTAACAGTTTTGTTGGTAAGGCTTTACAAATTACGCCGAGGATTTATCGGGTTGAAGG
>NZ_AGJL01000054.1 GCF_000243455.1 Methanotorris formicicus Mc-S-70
GGTTGGATAGTTGAGTATACAAACAAAACTCATTTTCTGATAGTTTTTGTAGGTTTTTAACGATAGTCGTTCTGTGAATTCCCGAGACATACTCTGAAAATGCTTTGATAGTTTTTATTGGCGTTAGTGTTCTAACTTGTGCGAACTTAGATAACTCCTCCGAACAGTTAAATCCTAAACTATTTATAGAATTAGTGAGTATATTATTAAGTGCTGCTAGCATAGGAGATGCACCGTTTTTTAACGAGTTATTTAAGTACTACCTATTTCTATTTTTTGGTCTTAATTTTAATAGTGTTAAATCACACTATCAGTTAAATACTTGCTGGCATTAGGAAGCCTATTGCCGTATATATAGTTTTCTATTTAATTCAAATTGTTATATATATAGTAGTTTTCATTTATTATAATTATGAAAAAAATGAAAAATTGATGGAGATAATAAAGGAAGTATTAAAACATGCTTTAAAAGCATTAAAGGAAAAGGTTGGCGATGATGAATAGGTGGGAACTATTCAGAGCCAACCCTTTGGCTGTGATGAACCATTATAGGTTCTGAGCCTTTGAACTACTTACTCCTTAAAAAATTAAAGGAGCGTGAAAATATATGAAATTGAACATACTTAAAGGTTTCGCTGCTGTGGCTATGCTATGTATGGTAGGAGCTGTGTTTGCTACGCCTGTGGCTTTGGGAGATATTGGATATTATGTTGGGAAAAAATTAGCTGGAGAATCTGGAAGTGTAGTAGGAAGCGCTCTTGGAGGTAATTATGGAAAAAAAGTAGGTTCATATGTAGGTAGAAGAATGGCAATTGTAATAGCTGAAGAATTGGCAGAAGAAGGGGCGGAAGCCGGTGTTGTGGTTGGAGGCCCACTTGGTGGATTGGTAGGTTTAGCGGCAGGTGCATTATAATTTAAATTTTTAATTTTTTTTTGTTATAATTTTTTTGTTAAATGAAATTGTCAGGTGAATTTAATGGATTTAAATGATATGATTAATATTGTTTTTATAATTATATATGTAGGGATAATACCATGGTTTGTTAATTGGATAATACTAAATAAAAATAATAAAACAATAAATTTCCTAAAATCCTTTGATTATATAGAAACTATGGTGGATACTAAAACTAAAATTATCATTTCGGTTGTTGAACTAGTTTTTGTAATTGGTATAATACTCGGATATAATTATTTTCATCAATTTTTAAATATTAATAAAGTAATTTACTTACTTTTTAGTAGTATAGTAATATTTTTTGTAGATTATTCGTTAAAAATTCATTTATTAAGCAAAACTATTCAAATGCAATGTAATAGTAGGTAATAGACATGGAAAAATCCAATATATTAATTCCAACCTTAGTATTAATTTTATTTACCTTTGGCTTTTTATCTTCTTTGATAACGAATATTAACCATAGTTGTATTAATGACATAAAAACTAAAAATTATTTTTTATCTTCATCAAAATTCAGTCCAGCACCTTTATCTTTAATTCTGACAAACAACCTAAAAGTTATCTTTTTAATGTTAGCTGGCTCTATTACTTTCGGTTTATCTACTTTTATAAACTTAATATTTAATGGTTTTAATTTCGGAATGTTAATATCTAATGCTTATAATAGCGGAATGCCTATAAAACTAATTTTAGCTTTAACATACCTCATGGAATATTTGAAATTCCAGCAATGATTATATCAGCAGTAGCGGGCTTTAAAATTCCTTATGAAGTTATCCAATATCTAAGGGATAAGAAAGAAAAACCACTAACAGAGGAAGATATAAAAGAGTTTTTAAAATTAGCAGGAATATCTATTGTCCTAATCATCATAGCTGCTTTCGTAGAAGTATATATTACACCGGAAGTAGCAAATTATTTATTAACATAACATTTAAATATAATTAAATAAGCATATACTAATAACTATCAAAAATAACGAGGGGAGAAAATGAATATAAAAGAACTAATCCTAAATCCAAACGACTTCTTTAAAAATTTAGCAAATAAAGAGGTATCTCTTAAAACACCGTTCCTTATAGTTCTTATATTCTCGGTGTTTATGTCTGCATATACTACTATACTACATCAATAATGTTTAAAATATTCCCATCAGATATGCAGAGTATGATGATGGCTATATCGATGATAATCACCGCAGTATCTTCACTAATAGGGGGATTTATATCATGGTTATTAATAGCAGGGGTGATGCACCTAATTTCAATGGCATTTAACGGAGTAGGTTCATTTAAAAGAACATTTGAATTTACTGGCTATGGATTTTTACCAAACTTAATAGCTTTATGTATAACAATACCAATAGGTTATTATTTCCTTTCAAATGCTCATATTCAAACCTTAACAATGGCACAACTTCAAAATCCAGTAGTTGTAAAACAGGTAATGTCTTCAATAATTCCAAAACCAATGATATACACAAATCTTTTAATTGGTATTGCAGTCAGTTTGTGGAATTTAGGTTTATGGACTTATGGAATAAAATATGCAAGGAATTTGGAATTAAAAAAGGCATTTATAGTTGCATTAATTCCAACAGTATTATTTGGAGCATACCAGCTATACAGCGTAGCTAAATTCCTATAAGGTGAAATAATGAAAAAACCTTCTTTTATTTTTTTAACTTTTTTAATTCTAATTTTAACAAACTCAATAAATGCAGTAGAATTTACAAGCATTGATTACAAAAATGAATACTTAGAGCCAGGAAAAACTTACGATATTTGGGTTGTTATAACACCAGATAAAGAAATTAACAATACTGTTTTAAGCATAACTCCTTATGGGATAAGTAAAGAATACATCCAAATTATTAAAGGAGTTGACTACGAGGGACATTTATTCCAAAATGAAAAAGGAATTGGACATTTTATCATAAAAATAAAGATAACGCCCCATCTTATGATTATGAGGTTGTTGTTTATTGTAACTACACAAAAGATAACGAACAATACTCAGACAATAGAATATTCAAAATTCCAGTTAGGGGGAGAGCAATAATAGAAATCCAAAATCCACCAATATTAAAGGAAGGAACTAATAAAATATTCCTAAAAGTTACAAATAAAGGAACAGGAATAGCGGAGAACATAAAAATAACCTTTGAAAATGGAAAAAATATCTATGCGTTAGGCAATAGTTATGTTATTAACTACTTAAAACCAGGAGAAACAAAGTTAGTAAGGTTGATTTTGTATGCAAATGGGGATATGGGAGAGTTGCCTTATACAATAACTTATCAAAACCAATATAACTTGTTGGAATTAACTGATAAGACAGAGACGGATACATCAACAACATCAACCTACAAAAATCAAAAAACTGTTAAAGAAGAAGGAACTTTAACTTTTAAAATAGTCCCAAATGACTTAATTTCAATAAATTTAAAAAACATTACATATCCTGTTGGAAAAATCAACAACCTGACAATTCTAATAAAAAACAACTACAAAGATGCCAATTTTATCATAACCATTGGAAAATACTACTTAGGAAACAACCAAAAAACAATCTTCATCAAAAAGGGGGAAACAAAAGAGATATCCTTTAAAATAAAAATAAATGAAATGGGAATAAAAGAGATTCCAATAAAAATCTACTTTGATGGAAATGAAATAAACAAAAACCTAACCATAAATGTCATTGGAAAGGCAGAGTTGGTTTTAACAGGAGTTAATGTTGAAGGATTTGGAGAGAAAATAATAACCGGGGACTTATCAAACATTGGAACTGCTCCGGCAAAGAGTGTCTTAATAAGCATCAAAAAAACAAAAAACATCATCCCAAAAAGACCTTATGAAAACTACTTTATAGGCACATTAAACCCAGATGACTATGGAAGTTTTGAATTGCACTACCAAATTAACGGAACTGTAAATGAGATTCCAATATTGATAACTTATAGGGATGAAGATAATAATTTAATCAAAATGGAAAAAAATATTTCAATATCTGTTGAAAATGGGCAAATGAGTAATAATGAAAATTATGGAAGCACTGGAGGATTCATTAACTATATCATAATAGGAATTGGGATTTTATTTTGCATTGGGGTAATTTATCTAATGTATAGGGGATTTATAAAGAAAAATGAATAAAGGGATGTTATAGGAGATAAATCTATTATATTAAATTCACTTTGCATTTGATTATTCAGAGATTCAATAATCGGTATATGGATAATTAGGTGTATATGATGAAGGGACTCAGTCCATTTTATTTGGAGTTATACTATATACTAACAGCAATTATTGTTTTTGGAATTGTGGATTATTTTAGATTACGATGGATTCCATATATATTGATATTTGGCGTTATTGCCATTGGATTGGTAATTTTTATGTTGCAGATTACAAAAAAGTTTCTATTAAATGTTGATAAAGGAAAACTATTAAAACGCACAGTGGGAAACTCTGGCGATTGGGGGGATGTTGTAGTGGGGCTGGCTGTGGTGGTATTCTTCGAATTTATACTTTATGTTATGCATTACCCCTATAATGGGATTATTAACTTAGGGATTTTGGCAATGGGTCTTTTAATAGGCTATACAAATACATATGATTTAGAAATTTACGAAAAGGGAATCGTAGTTAATGGAATAGCGTATTACCAATGGGATGAAATTAAAACTAAATACGGCAATAAGACGATATTGAAAATAAAAAATATTCCTAAAAAGATAGTTATTGGTGATTTGGAAGAATACAAATTAAAAGATAAAAATAAAATAGATGATTCCAAAAGGTAAAATACAAATGGTGGAACTAATGAAAGACCTAATATTAAATCCAGATAAATTTTTCAAAGAAATTGCAAACAAACCTACAAATCTAAAAGTTCCAATATTGATTATTTTATTTGCTTCTATGGCAATTTCGTTAAATTCAATATTATTTATAATCTATCTCCCTGAACCTTCAGGAATGAATAAATATTTTTATTTAACCATAATGTTTATTGCTCTATTTGTAATGTTTTTCCTTTATCTCTCAATATTATGGCTGGTTATTGCTGGAATTTCCCATATAGCTCTAATAAAGCTATTTAATGGAGTAGGCAACTTTAAGAAAATGATTGAAGTTGTTGGTTATGTAAATATTCCTATTTTAGTTGGTTTATCTTTTAACATAATACTACAAATTCTTGGATATTGGACAAACACATCTTATAAAATTATGGATGCAATATCAACGTTATCTTTTGCTGTAATTTGTATTTGGGAAGTATTATTGTTTGCTAAGGGGATTCAATACACATACAATTTGAGTTTTAAAAAAAGTTTGATAATCCCAATTTTTACATTTTTATTAATTGCAATATTAAATACTTCTTCAACACTTTCATTTTATGGTGTGTGAGGGAAAAGCATGATTAAACTCAAAAACATAACAAAAACCTACAAAATGGGAAATGAGATTATTTACGCCCTAAAAAATGTAAATTTAGAGATAAAAGAAGGAGAGTTTGTTTCAATTATGGGACCTTCTGGAAGTGGGAAATCAACTTTATTAAATATTATTGGTTGCTTAGATAAACCAACAGAGGGGGAGGTCTATATTGATGGAATAAAAACAAATGATTTAGATGACGATGAATTAACAAAAATTAGGAGGGATAAGATTGGTTTCATCTTTCAGCAATTTAACCTCATCCCCTTATTAACTGCATTGGAAAATGTTGAACTCCCACTAATTTTTAAGTATAAAAATACTCTGGATGAGGGGGAAAGAAAAAGAATGGCATTGGAATGCTTAAAAATGGCCGAATTGGATGAGAGATTTGCCAGCCACAAACCAAATCAGTTGAGTGGGGGTCAACAACAAAGGGTTGCTATAGCGAGAGCATTGGCAAACAACCCACCGATTTTATTGTGTGATGAGCCAACGGGGAGTTTAGATAGTAAAACAGGAGAAAAGATAATGAATTTGTTAAAAAAATTAAATGAGGGTGGAAAAACGGTTGTTGTAGTTACACATGATATAAATGTTGGAATGTGTGCGGATAGAATAATAAACATTAGAGATGGGGAAATAGTTGATTATAAACAATAATTTTGGTGGAAATATGATTAACAATATTGAAGATAGTGAATCATTTGATATTAAAAGAATTGGTATTATATCCATAATGCTTTGGTTTTTATTTAGTGTATTGGCGATTCCAATATTTTTTTCAATGCTAATTTCATTATTTGGTAAAACTTGGTTGTATGGAAACAATTACTTCATTGAAAATGAAGTGGAATATTTTATCTCACTTATTTCTTCGATATTGGCAGTATTATTGGTGTCATATTATTATTCAAAAGATAAAGTAAAGATACTAATTGGATATTTGTTAAAAATTACTTTGGTATTGCTAATTTTAAAAATAGCCCTATATTTTGTATTGAGTTATTATCCCATGTATATTCCATTTTTAGGGATATCGAATGGATTTATTTGTTATATTGTATTTATGGCAATGTTCCTAAAATTGAGCGAATTACATAGAAAGAAAATATCATTTTTATTCAAGATGAAAATGATTATATTATCTCTATTGATATGGCTTGCAATTTCATATCCGCTGTATTGGGGTGCTTATACATTTATTACAGGAGATTATTTTATCTATCCATGTGATTATTGGGATTTTGAAAAGTTTATTTTTTTCATATATGTATCAGGTGCTTTATTATCTGTTCCTTTATCTGTAATATTAATTTCGAAATTAACTGGGTTAACTAATTTGAAGAAATACAGTTTAGAACTATTGAAATACTCATCAATGGTTATAATAATTGGTTTGGGGGGTTTTATAGTATTCACACTGTATGAACATCATATATCTTCAATAGGAACAATTATTGTATTGGTGATATTCTTTGGTTTAACGAGGGTTTTTAAGATATTGAGTGATGAAAAATAAGAAAAAATAATTTATCCTTTGATTGAGGGAGATTATGTATTTTGAGATGGCAAAGAGAAATCTAAAGAGGAATTTTTTGAGGAGTATTTTGGCACTATTGGGGATTATTATTGGAGTTATGGCTATCTCATCTTTGGGGATTTTGGGAGGGGGTTTAAAGGAGGGTATAATGAAGAATTTTGAGGGAGTGGCAAATTTTGTTATTGTTTTCCCAAATGCTGAGGAGGGGTATTTGCACTTTACAAAAAAGGACGTTGATAAACTAAAAAAATTGAACTGCATTGTAATTCCAATTTCAACAAAAACAGATATTGTGTATATTAAAGGAAAAAATAAAAATACATATACAACAATTTATGGTATAAAAAAGGAAGATATAAATTATTTAAATTTGGGAGTTAAAAATAAATTAACTGATACAACAGTTTATGTGGATGGTTTTTTTGCCAGTGTTCATGATGTTAAAGTTGGAGATATTGTTGTTTTGAATAATGTTTCGTTTAGAATTACTGGCATATACAATAGTTCTTTTTACATACTATCTCAAAATTCCATGGTTTTATCAGAGAAAACATATGGGAGGTTTTATGGAGATAATTACTCAATGGTTGTTCTTTATGTAAGAAATAAGGATTATATAAACAAAATAAAAAATGAAACAGAAAAGATAATGAATAAAAAAGAAAAAAAGGTTATCGTTTTGGCAATGGATAAAATCCTTCAATCAATAAATGATGCTATGGATAAAATTTCACTCTTTCTGATGGGTATTGGTGGAATATCTCTTTTAGTTGCGGGGATAGGTATTGGGAATGTTATGTTAATGAGTACAATTGAGAGGACAAAGGAAATTGGTGTTATGAAAAGTATTGGGGCATCAAAAAAGGATATAATGATTCTGTTTCTCTATGAGGCTTTAATTTTGGGAGTTATTGGTTCTTTAATTGGAGCAACGTTAAGTTTGGGTATGGGTTATTTAATTGTTCATTATCTACTGGGTTCAGAATTGTCTTTAAGTTGTTTGGTTTATGTGTTTTTAGGGGTTTTATTTGGTATTGGAACTGCCTTAATCTCTGCATTATATCCAGCATATAAGGCGTCAAAATTAGACCCAATAAAAGCCCTTAGAAATGAGTAATCTAAAAGATAGATGTCAGTTACTATAAATATAAATTAGGGATTAAAATGGATAAAAACTTCACACTGGGAACTTTGAACTTATTAAAAAGTAAAGTTTTGGAAAAATAGCCAAATGATTGGGGAAGAACTTGTAGAAATTCTTATTGGGGAGATTGATGAGTTAATAGAAACAACTAATGAAGTATCTGAAAAATATCAAAAACCAACTTAAATAATTTAGATTTGTATGATTTGAGATTGGTATACAATGACTTATCTACACTTTATGAAGATATTGATAAAATATTAAGTGAAATAGACATTTTAAGTTTAAGCAATAAAGACATCAATAGCTGGAAACTTTGGAAAAACCTTGGAGATAAGGCATATCTTTGCTCTGCATTTTATGAGGCATTATTTTGCTACAATAAAGCATTAGAAATTAATCCAGAAAATGCAGAACTTTTATGTAAAAAGGGTTATGCTTTATTAAAACTTCATAAAAGAGAGTTGGCAATAAAATATTTTAAAAGGACATTGAATTTGGATAAAAACCATTATAAAGCACTCTTTGGATTGGGAGAGGCATATTATTCAATGAGCGATGAAAAAAACTCAATAAAATGCTTTGAAAAAGTTTTAGAACTAAAACCAGATAATATTAATTTAATTTTAAGGATTGCATATTTATATTTTGAATTGAAAAAATACGAAGATGCATTGAAATATTTTGAAAAAGCACTTTTCTGAATCCTAATGTGTTTGAATTGGAAGAGATTTTTGAATCTATGGGAAGGGCATACATTTATTTAGGGGAAGATGAAAAAGCCATAGAATATTTTGAAAAATTAAAGGAAATAAATCCATATTATGACGAAATATATGAAATTATTGTCTTAATTTATGAAGAAATTGGAGATATTGAAAAAGCAAAAATTTATAAAAGTAAAATAGAGAGTGTTGAAAATGGATAAGGTTGATAAGGATACATTATTTGGCATTTATCTATGAAATATTATTAAAGAAGATGCTTTGGAATCTAAAAAAGAAAAAGATGGGGAAGAAAAACACAAAGATAAAGATATGGAAGGGTATATGTATGCATCAGGTAAATTAATGGCTTATTATGAAGTAGTTTCAACAATAATAAATCATGCAGAGGCACTTGGAATTGATTTAAAAGATTTAAAACTTGATGATATTAATCCAGATGAAGATTTGATATAACCAAATAAAGAATGGGATGATTATGAAATTTGTTGATTTGTTCTGTGGATGCGGTGGATTTTCAAGAGGATTTGTTGAAGAGGGTTTTAAACCAGTTGTTGCAGTTGAAATTGATGGGAATGCATCAAGTTCTTATGTATTAAACTTTAATGGAAAGTTGTATGAAAAGAAGTTAAATGAATTGGTTGAAAAAGAGGTTTTATGTTATGTTGGGGATATTCCACTCAACATTCCACCATCTGATAAAGATATAAAAATTTTGAAGGAGTTGGGAACATATAAAAAAGATATTAATCCAGTAGTTATAAATGAGGATATAAGGGAAATCCATTCCTACGATATATTAAAAATCTGTAAAAAGGTTGATGTTGTTATTGGAGGGCCTCCATGTGAGGCATACACAGGAGCAAATCCTAATAGAGAAAAGAGGCCTTTTGATAGGCTCTATAAGGATGAGATGGGAAGATTGGTTTTAGAGTATATACGAATTGTCGGAGATTTGCAACCAGAGATTTTTGTCATGGAGAATGTTCCAGGGATTTTGGAAGAGGATATTAGAGAGAGCATAGAGAGAGAATTTAAAAAAGTTGGTTATGATGTTTATTTCAATATTTTGAGGGCGGAGGATTATGGTAATCCATCATCAAGAAGGAGGGTTTTTGTCTCAAATATTGAAATAAATCCAGGAAAATTAGAGTCAGTGACGGTTATTGAGGCAATTGAGGATTTGATGTTTAAGGGAAGAGAAGTTCCAAATCATGAATATGTTACACTACCAAAGAAGGTTTCAAAAAGATTATTAAAGGCAAAATGGGGAGAAGGTTTGATTAAGTTTAAAGGTTCGCGTGGGGTGTTAGATAATTATATTAGGTTGCATCCATATAAAGTAGCACCAACGGTTATGGGAAAGAGAAGGTTCATCCATCCATTTGAAAATAGGTCATTAACACCAAGAGAGCAGGCAAGATTAATGGGGTATCCAGATTATCACCTATTTGTCGGTGGAAAAGAGAGCCAATTTAATCAAGTTGGAGAGAGCGTTCCTCCAACATTATCAAGAGCAATAGCAAAGGTTGTTAAAGAGAATCTATGAAGTATATAAGAAATTTTACGGTAGTTCCCATCAAATAGATAAATATATAACTATATGATTATAGATTACTACAAAAAAAATAGTTGGAGGTAATAACATCGTAGATAAATCTAAAATTCCGAGAATTAAGCGTTTAATAAATCTTATGCGAGCTAAGTTTTACCTAATAGTCGTCAAATACAAATCGCCATACACACGCAGAGAGAAAATATCTCTCTTAGACTTAATAATCTTTTCGGTTCTTTGTATGATATACTTCGGTGGATGTATAAAAAGGGGTATGAATTTTTAATCGAAGGGTTGGGATTGTTTCCGAAAATAAGATATAACAAGATTGTTGAACGAATAAATAGATATGAACAACTTTTATTCGAGATTCAAAAGACTTTCCTAAACAAAAATTGTTTATTATTCATAGATACAATCCCAATTGAAACGAAAAAATCCGTAAGAAAGGGAAGACATGAAAAAATTGGATACTCGGAACTTATTAAAAAAACGGCAGTGTTGGATATAACCCATCGAAAAGACTGTGGTATTATGGATACAAAGCAACTTATATTACCGATGGGTTGTATCTAATGTTGATATCCATAAATCCTGCAAATCAGCATGATTTGGACATTCTAAAAGAAAATTTTAGAGGGTTTGTTCGGGAATTTATGAACTG
>NZ_AGJL01000055.1 GCF_000243455.1 Methanotorris formicicus Mc-S-70
CATCGGTAGCGATAAGCTCCGATGGGGAATTATATAGTGGCTGGTAGTAAGGATAGGAAAGCATATTTTTTCAATAAGAGCGGCAAGTTGTTGTGGAGCTATGAAACTGGCGATAGCGTTTCATCGGTAGCGATAAGCTCCGATGGGAATTATATAGTGGCTGGTAGTAAGGATAGGAAAGCATATTTTTTCAACAGGAGTGGTGAATTGTTGTGGAGCTATGAAACTGGCGATAGCGTTTCATCGGTAGCGATAAGCTCCGATAGAAAATATGTCACGATTGGCGCTGGTTCCCGGTTATACTATGTAGCAACTCATCCAATAGATACACTTTCTTCACTCATAAAGGAAAAATCGCATAAATTAAGTCCAAACTTAATTTCTCATTTTAATTCGAAACTTGAATCTGTAAAAAGGACAATCAAAATGAGAAAATACGAAAAAGCTCAGATAGAAGCTGAAAATCTTGCTGATGAAATCAAAAGAGCTGAGGAATTGTATGAAAAGGCAAAAAACAAAATTGATAATTTAAAGGCGTTAGTTAACGAGGCTGAGACGATTGGATATAAAGTAGAGCCGCCAATAGCTTTTAAGTTGTTCGAGGAAGGAAAATACGAGGAAGCAATCGAAAAAGCCGAAGAATCGTATAACGCAATGGTTAATGCTGTGAATAGATACAAAGAAGCAAAGCAGTTGATGGATGAATTAATAGAGAAAGTAGAGGGAGAAGAAGTATATTTATCAAAAGAATATAAAGAACAATATAACAAAGCACTTAAGTTATTTGAAAATGGAGAGTATGATAAATCAATCAAAATACTTAAATTTTTATTATATTTCAAACTAGGCATGAAAAGTATATCACCTTCTGAACTAATGGAATTTATTGAATATGAAGAAGAAATAGGAATATCCCGCCTTGAATTTAAACCGAATATAACAATCGACCTTAAAGAAAAAGAACTCATATTTAACCATTGGAGTAAGGTCAGTTTAGAAGTTAGGAACGACGGCAATGTAATAGCAAAAGATATTATAATTAATTTCTTTGGAGATGTTAAAGTTAAAGGACTAACAGAATTAACATTGAAACCGAAAAGTAAAAAGTTAATAGAACTTGATATAAAGCCCACAGCATTAGGAAATATTCCTCTCGATGTTGAGATAACCTATATCGGCTTATCAGATGAGAAACTTAGAAAAACTCAAACTATACGAATAAATGTTAAGACCGAAGCAACTACTCCATATCAGGAACTAACACCTGCAGAATTTACTCCAAAACCACTATCCACAACATCCATACCACCAGAATTAGCAGTTAATTATAAAAATATAGAACTAATCGGGCAGGGAGGCTTTGCAAGAGTTTTCAAAGCAGTAAGAGTTAAAGACAATCTACCAGTAGCAATAAAAATACCAATATCCTTAGATTCAGCAACAGGTAAATCCTTTATAAAAGAGTTAGAAAATTGGACTAAACTAAATCATCCAAACATAGTTAAGGTTTATGATTATAATATATTGCCAATCCCATACTTCGAAATGGAGTTATGCGATGAGTCCTTAGACGAATATCTTAAAAGAAAGAAGATTTTAGATGTAAAGGAGGCATCTTATTTAATATTCAATATAGCAGAGGGATTAAAGTATGCTCATTCGTTAAATATAATCCATAAAGACCTAAAGCCGCATAACATCCTATTAAAAAACGGCATTCCTAAAATATCCGATTGGGGTTTATCAAAGGTTTTAACTCAATCCACATCAACAACGAGAGGGGCATTAACTCCTTACTATGCATCACCAGAACAATTTAGTAAAAAGTTTGGTAAGATTGATTGTTATACGGATATATGGCAGTTGGGAGTTATTTTTTACCAATTAACAACTGGAAAACTACCTTTCGAAGGAGATGACTTTATCGATTTAATGACATCTATAACAACAGAAGAACCAATTCATCCAAAAGAATTAAATCCAGACATTCCAAAGGAGACTGAAAATATAATCCTAAAATGTTTAAATAAAAATCCTAAAGATAGGTATCAAACTATGTTGGAGTTACAGAGGGATTTAGCAACTTACCTACAAATATCGTTTAAAGAAGAACTTAACAAATCAATATCAATTAATGATTTTAGTAAAAGTGCCTTCTACTGTGGAGAGTTGTTTTTAGTTTATTTAAAAATCAACGATGGAGTTAATGCCTATAAATTCTGTGGGGACTTAATTAACCATGCGAAAGGAGAGATAAAAAATGATTTAATCAAACTAAAAGAGATGATAAAATACAGAGTTGAGAATAAACTGCCTATTCCTAATGAGATAATTTCATCTGCAGAAGTTATAGTGCATAAGATAAAGTTGGGATTTGATAGGGAATAAGTTCAAATGAAATCTTTCTCTTTATACAAAAAATAGACAGGGATGGGTTATGGGTATAATTAACAAATTCCTAAAAAAGATAGGTATTGATAAAGAAAATAACAAAAAATCAAAAATTAAAGCTTATGGAGTTTCTCATAAAGGGAATAGGACAAATAATGAGGATGCAATTTTAAGAAAAAAATTGGATGATGCTTATTTATTAGCAGTTGCTGATGGTGTTGGGGGGCATAATGCAGGGGATGTTGCATCAAATAAAGCAATTAACATTTTACAAAAAGTTATTGAAGAAAAATATAACAAAAATCTTTCCATTGAAGAGATAAAACAACTTCTAAAAGATGCTTATGAAACTGCCCACAAACAAATAAAAGCAGAGGCAGTTGGAGATAAAGAGGGAATGGCTACAACCCTAACAACTGCCATAATTAAGGAAAATAAATGCATAATTGCCAATTGTGGGGATAGTAGGGCTTATTTAATTAGAAACAATGAGATTATAGAAAGAACAAAAGACCATTCATTAGTTCAGGCGTTGGTTGATGAGGGGCATATAACCGAAGAAGAGGCGATGCATCATCCAATGAAGAATATCATAACCCACGCATTGGGAATAGAGGATTTTAAAGTAGATGTTTATGAATGGGATTTGGAAGATAATGATATTTTATTGCTAAGTTCTGATGGATTACACGATTATGTTAAAAAAGAAGAAATATTGAAAGTAATTAAAAATAAAGACAATCCAAAGGAGATTGTTGAAAACCTATTAAATATTGCCTTAAAGAAGACAGAAGACAATGTGAGTATTATAATTTATAAGCATCAATAAAATGGAGGGGAGACAATGCTCAACAGATTAAAAAATCTATTGAACAAGAATAAAAACCCTTTAGATATGCCATTAGATAAGTTAAAAGAATCAAAGATAATGTTAGATATCCAGATTAGAAAATTAGAGGATGAAATATCAAATATTGACAGCCAAATAACAGCACTGTTTGAAAAGGCAAAGAAGGCAAAGAGTAAGAGTGAAGAACTAACAATTGCCACAAAAATAAAGACATTAAGCCAGAGAAAAAAGCAATTACAAAACTCTCATGCTTTATTAAATAAACAAGTTAGGTTTGTAGATAATTTAATAGTTATTAAAGAGAATGAAGCAGTATTAAAATCTACACCATTATGGAACGTTTTAAACAAAATGTCTCCAGAAGAATTGGAGAGGGAGTTAATTAATTTAAGGTTGGATAGTGAGAATGTTATCAACACTTTAAATACTGCTTTGGGTATTACTGACGATGCTCTATCAATGACTTCAGAGGAGTATGATGAGGATATTGAAGATATTTTAAAAACTATCCATGCAGTTAAAGAGGGGGAGTTGGATGTTGAAGATGCAAAGGAAATTGTAAGTGAGGATAAAAAGGATAAGGATAAATTGCTGTTTGAATAACTCCCAAACTTTTTTGGTGATTTGAATGCTAAATCTACTCAAAAAATTCAAAAATAATCTCACCACTGGGGAACTGTCTTTTCCAAAAAATTTACCATACAAAGATGCAGAGTTTATTGTATGTGGTTCTTTATTCAAAACCTACAAAGCAAAGCGAGCAAAAGATAATAAAGAAGTTATCATCAAACTACCCATAAAAAAAAATTGATTTAAATGTTTTTAGAGAAAAAATGCTTATTTGGGCTAAGTTAAATCATCAAAATATAGCAAGGTTATACAACTATTCAACAAATCCTTTATTCCACGAGATTGAATACTGTGGAAAAAATCTAAAGGAAGTATATAATTCAATAAAATCTGAGGAAAGGATTTTTAAAATTATTTTTGATGTCTCTGAAGGATTAAAACATGCCCATACAAGAAATATTTTGCATAGAAATCTAACATCTGCAAATGTTATGTTTGATGGAAGGGATGCAAAAATCTCAAATTGGTATTGTGCAAGATATGTAAATAGAGTAAGTAGAGATTTGCAAAAGCCCTATTCAAAATACTTAGCACCAGAAATGATTTTAAAAAAGAAAGAAGGGTTCTACACAGATATATGGCAGTTGGGAGTTTTGTTTTATGAATTAACTACTGGAAGAGTCCCATTCAATAACAAAGATGAAATTTTAAATATAAAAGTAGTTCATCCTTATGAGATAATAAATAAATGCTTATCAAAAAGGAGAAAAAGAAGGTATCAGTCAGTTGAGGACTTTCAAAATGACTTAAAAGCATTAATTAATGAAAAATATGAAAACTTTGTTGAAAATAAGGAAATGTTTAAGGGAATCAGTTATTGTTGTGATTTGCTTTTAATATGTTTAAAAAATAATGATGGAGTTAATGCTTATAAATATTTGGATGATTTAATTGAATATGTTGATAACAACAGTATAAAAGAGGATTTAAAGCATTTAAAAGAAAGCATAAAGTATCGACTTGAAAATCACATCCCAATACCAAAGGAAATAATATACAATGCCGAAATAATTACGCATAAGATAAAATTGGTGAAATAAAATGAGAAAACTAAAACCAGAAGTTGAAAGTATTTTTGAAGCAATATTTGAAAATAAAGTAGAGATTTTATTAGAAAATGATAAAAAATTAATTCTTAGAGATGATAAGGGCAATATTCTTTTAATAAAAATAAATGCTGATGATGATGTTGTCTATTCAATAAATAGTGGGGAGTTTGGAAAATTTGATAGGGATGTTATTGATTTGCAAATTAAATTTAATCCAGATGCCTTAAATATAGATGAAAACTCAGTATTTTGGAAGATTAGTGAGTTTCACAAAAAATGTTTATTTTTGTTTGTTGCACTTGTCGGACAGAGTGTAGTCACTTTTTCTTCAGGGGATTTTTTGAGGTGAGATGATGGAAATTGACTTATCTGGGGCTTTAATGAAGCAATTTAAAAAAGCAAAGTTAGAATATGAAAAAGCAAAAGAAAATGGTAATATAACATTGGCAAAAAAGAAGGCATTGGAATGCTCTAAATTATTAAAAGAATTGGCAAAATATGATTCTTACAATGCAAAAAGTTATTTAGAAAAGGCAAAAAAATGGCAGTTAGTTGCAGAGAATATCGATGATGTATTTGAACCAAAAGCAAAAACAACAAAATCAGAAAAGAAATCAATGTCTTCTCAACCAAAACAATCTGAAGAGGAAGACGAAATTGATAAATTCAAAAACTATGTAAAAAATAACCTAATCCAAAAATCACCAGTAAAGTGGGATGATATTGGTGGTTTAGAGGAAGTCAAGCGTTTAATGATGGAAACCATTGTTATATCCGCCCTCCAAAAACCAAAATCAATACAACCATGGAAGGGGGTTTTATTATTCGGTCCTCCAGGAACTGGAAAAACTTTATTAGCATCTGCATGTGCTGGTAGTTTGGATGCGACATTTTTTAATGTTAAAGCATCATCAGTGACAAGCAAATACTTTGGAGAGTCATCAAAGATAATAACTGCCTTATATGAAGTTGCAAGAGAGTTAAATCCAAGTATTGTTTTTATTGATGAAATTGATGCTTTAACTACCAAAAGAAGTGACGGCGTTAGTGAGGCATCAAGGAGGATGTTATCAACATTATTAACTGAATTGGATGGATTTCAAGATAAGGGTAAGGATTTGTTGGTTTTAACCTTATCTGCCACTAATACACCGTGGGATTTAGATGAAGCGGTTTTATCAAGATTTCCAAGGAGAATATATATTCCTCTGCCTGATAAAGAAGCAACAAAGGAGATTATTAAAATTAATACAAAAGGTTTGGAGCTGAATGTTGATTTGGATGAGATTGCTGAAAGGTGTGTTGAAAGGCTATATTCTGGTAGGGATTTAAAGAATCTCTGCCAAGAGGCGATTTGGAATATGATTAGGGATGTAAATAAAGATTTATATGAATTGGCTAAATTACCTTATAAGGAATTAAGAAAGAGAAAGTTAAAGACAAGACCTCTGACCAATGATGATTTTGAAGAGGCATTTAAGAAGATTAAAAGTCCATTAACTAAGAAAGATATTGAGAGGTATGAGAAGTGGGGAGAAGAATTTGGAGGATGATTTTTTATTTGTTTTAGCGTAAATTTATCAAAATAGCAAATGGGGTCAGAAATGTTTGAGTTTTTACACCAAAATCCTATTGTTGATTTCTTTGCACAGTTTGGGTTGTTGGGGTTTATTGTTTATATGGTTTTGGTTTATGGTGGGTTGTTTTGGATAGGTATTGAACTAAAAAATAGGGGTATTTTTGAGTATCTATTTCTTAGATTGATTTATGCGGTTATATTGACAGTTGTGGTGATGATTGCATTTGGTATTATAGTAACAATTTCAGGAATTTCGATTGAGTGTTTATTTTTTATGGTAATAATCATTGGAGTAATTACGTTAGGAATTTTGTGGGCAATTTCTGGAGTAACTACAACAGCAATTGCATTGATAATTGCAATAATAGTTGCATTGATAATTGTAAATGAAACTAAATTATTAACTGTAGAAATAGCGATATTTGGAATTTTTTGGGTAATTAAAGGAGAAACCTTTGCTAAAATTGTATTGGGTACTATGGAGAAAATTGCAGAGAGAATTGCGTGGGAAATTGTGGTAATA
This sequence comes from Methanotorris formicicus Mc-S-70, assembly GCF_000243455.1. NCBI lineage: Archaea > Methanobacteriati > Methanobacteriota > Methanococci > Methanococcales > Methanocaldococcaceae > Methanotorris > Methanotorris formicicus. The sequence goes on from NZ_AGJL01000055.1 coordinate 7,023, forward strand.
ACCACAGTGGTAATTATACTGGCAATTTCAGGTGTAATAGTTTTATTAAGTATAGAAACTTCTACATTAGGAATTGTATGGGCAATTGCTGGAGGGGTAGCATCTGGGATTACAGTGGGAATTGCAGTAATAATTACATTGGTAATTGTATGGGCAATCATAAAAACAATTGCAGAATTAAAATATAAAAAAGCAATGGAATATCTGAAAAACAACAAAATTGACAATTGCTTAAAATATTTAAACCAATCGTTATACTTATTGAGAGATTATGATGAGGATTCCTACTTTGATATGGACTTTGCAAATAAAATAATCTCTATAAGAAACAATTTAAAACTTATTCAAAAGGCAAATGATTATTACAATTCAGGAAACTACAAAGAAGCATTAAAACTATACGAAGAAATGGCAAAAGAATACCCCAATTTAAAAGGGTTATTTAAAAATAAGTATCAAAAATTAAAATCACAAATTGAAAAACAATTCAAAGAAGAATTGAAGGAGATAGATGAATTATTCAGAAATAATGAAATAAATGACGCTTTAAAAAAATATAAGCAATTATTAAACAAATATCCAGAGTTTGAAAACCAAATAAAGCCAAAAATCCAAAAATGTGAAGAAATATTAAAAAATCCGCCGATAGAGGCATTGCTATCAAAGGCAAAAAAATACTCATCAGAGGCATTGGATTTATTCAACCAAAATAAACTAAAAGAAGCAATAAACATGTGGAAAGAGGCGATTAAACAATATGAAAACGCAGGAGAAATTGCAATATTAAAGGAAGATGAAAACATAATCAACTCAATAAATAAAAACATAAAGGCATTGGTCCACAATATCCTAAAAGCAGAAATCAAACTAATAAATGACAAATTGGGACGGTTATGATGGGACTATTTAATAGATAAAATTTTAAAATTTATAAATAGGAAAATTTTTATATTTATTGATATGAATTAAGGTCATGATGTATTGGTGGGGTTGGGATGTTTGAATATATTATTGAACTCATATCCATCGTAATAAGCATAAAAATACTAACGAAAATTGGTAATTATCTTAAAGGCAGAAAAATTTTTGAAAATGATGGATGGTTTGTTAAATTTGTATGGTGGTGGGTTTGTTATTTAGTAATGTACTATGTTTGGGCGATATTGGCAAATATGTTTGGATATGGCAATAGACCAAACGAATGGGAAATGTTAATATTATTCTCTTCAGTATGTGGATTTTCAAGTAGGTACTATGGAAAAGTTGGTTTTGGGTTATTATTGATATTTACATTTTTAGTAGGGGCTGGGGGGCCAAATACCCTTCTGAGAGTTATTACCGCCATGTTGTTCTTTTTTATTACTCGATATTATGATTATGGTGAAAACATAGAAAGTGGATCATCACATATAGATAACACCACATATAAGGATGAGTTGGATTTACTCAATTACTATTTATTAAAAGCAAAAGAACTTTCATCAGAGGCATTAGAAGATCTCCAAAATAACAACGTAGATGATGCCGTTAAAAAATGGAACAAATCATTAGAACATTATAAAAAAGCAGAAAAAATAGCAAAATTACGTAAAGATGATGAGTTGATTTCATCCATAAATAAAAACATAAAAACAATAGTCCAAAATGTACTAAATATAAAAATTAAATCAATCTCTGATAAAATTGGGGGATAATATGATAAGGGAAGTATTAAGAGAAATTGACGATATTGAAAGATTTTTAAATAAATATAAAGATTATTTGGGGGAGGATTACATTAAATATCAAAAAACCCTCAGTGAACTTAAAATAAAAGCCAGATTAAAAGAAATTGAATTAAAAATTAAAAAAGCACTATCTCTAAAATCAGACAAAGAATATTCAAGAGCAAGAGTGGTATTAAAAGATGCACTAGCGTTATTAGAAAATCTTGAAGATGAAACAATAAACAAAAAAATTAAAACATTTAACAATCAAATAAACCTATTAAAAATCCAAATAGAAAATGAACTCCTTCAAATCAAAAACCTTCTATTAGGGGACGAATCAACAATAAACATTCACATAAATCCAATAAATATGGTATTCAACATAGAAGAGGACGAAAATCTCAAAAAACTAAAACAACTCTTATCAAAATATCAAAATCCAGTGAAGATAGGGGAAGGGGGCTTTGCCTACATATTTAGAGTAGTAAAAAATAACAAAATCGTTGCAATAAAAGTTCCTAAGGAATTAACCGAACTAACTGGAAAGATATTTTTGAGAGAAATTGAAAATTGGAAAAAACTCAACCACATAAACATAGTTAAACTCTACGATTACAACATCCATCCCTACCCGTACATAGAAATGGAATACTGTGAAACAGATTTAAACAAAATCAAAAACAAACTAAACCTTAGAGATGCGTTAATGCTGATATTCGAGGTTTTGAATGGTTTAAAATACGCCCATAACAAAGGAATCATACATAAAGATTTAAAACCATCAAATATTTTAATTTCTAATGGAATTCCAAAAATCACCGATTGGGATTTAGCAAGGGAAGAAACATCAAAATCAACAACCATAAACGCTTTAACTCTCCAATACTCAGCACCAGAGCAAATAACCAGAACTGGAATTGATAAAAGAACAGATATTTATCAAATTGGTATTATTTTATATGAGTTAACTACAAAACAACTCCCATTCAAAGGAGATGCCTTCGATATCATGGAGAGTATTAAAAATAAAACTCCACCAAAACCATCCCAAATAAACCCACTAATTGATGAAGAATTGGAAAGAATAATATTAAAATGCATCCAAAAAGATAAAAATAAGAGATACCAATCAGTAGGAGAATTACAAAAAGATTTGGCAAATTATCTAAACATGCAATTAACTACTGAATTAAATAACTCAAAATCAAAAAATGATTTCAGTAGAAGTATGTTTTACTGTGCTGATTTGGTTTTATTCCACTTGAATAATAACGATTTACCAAATGCTTTAAAGTACCTTTATGACTTAAAATATTATGCTAAAAAATATTGTTCTGAAGAGATAATTAAAGCAATTGATAATTTAATAAATGGTTTAGAATATAGAATCAAAGAAGGTATAAAAGAGCCATCTGATGACCTAAAGATAATGACAAAGATTGTCGTTGAAAAGGTTAAAATGAGGTTTTAATTATAAAACAGTATCTCCGAACATCATACTAACTAATAGAAAACTTAATATTTGGTAATATCGAATAGTTAATATCAAAAAAATATGGAGGTGAAATCATGAAGGGGATAAAACACACAATAATAAAATCCTTTAACGAATTTAACAGTTTTGTTGGTAAGGCTTTACAAATTACGCCGAGGATTTATCGGGTTGAAGGTTATTCTAAAGGATTCATCAAAGCTATAGAAAGCAACACATACTTAGAAACGATTAGCACGTTAGGGTATCCTTCAGTGGATTCTTACTATCGATACATAAAGAACGCAGATATATCTATGATAAAAGAGGCATATAAATATTTCGTTAAGTCAATAATCGACGATTTTAAAAAGATAAAAGGCAAATTTTACCTGTCGATGGATACGCACTTTGAAGCATACTATGGAAGAAACTTAAAATCCTCCGATATAATTCACAATTACAGAAAAGAAAGGGGGAGTTCTGGCTCATACAAATACATAACTGCGGTTTTACATACGAAGGCATTTAGTTTGGTGGTTTATTGCGATATTATCGAAGTTCATAACAATTTCCTCCCAAAATATATTGAGGAAATCTTAGAATTCGTCATTAACGAGTT
>NZ_AGJL01000056.1 GCF_000243455.1 Methanotorris formicicus Mc-S-70
ATTTCGTTAGCTATGAGGGCTTTCTTTATTTTAGAGAAAATTAGAATCGATAAAAGATTACTTGGTATGAGTTAGAAGAGAACTAAATCGAATAGCCGTTGGGAATGCCATAATCTCTTTATGTAAAGAAACTGGTTTATTGTTAATCTAAGTATTTAAATGTATTTGCGAAAGTCCTATATATATAATAAGGGTTTAAAGAGAATGTAAGGTTTTTAATGGTGACGGTTATGTTTGGGAAATTGAAGGAGAAATTGGGAAAAACGGTCTCAAAACTCACTGAAAAGATATATAAAAAGGGAGAAGCAAAAGAAGTAACTCCTGAAAAGGTAGAGAATGAAACCCAAATAATAAAGAGTGAAAAAGAACATGGTTTAAAATGCGATACTCTAGTCAAAGAGAAGGAAGAAAAAGAAAAAATAGAAGAAACTCCACAGAAGAAAGAAATTAGTTTCTTTGATAGGTTCAAAATTACAAAAACTATTAAAAAAGTTCTTAAAAAAGAAGTTGTTATTACAGAGGATGATATTGAGGATGTTTTAGAAGAGTTGGAGTTGGAATTGTTGGAGGCGGATGTTGCCTATGTTGTTGTTGAAAAAATTATTGAATCATTAAAAGACCAACTAATTGGAATGAAAATCTCTCCTAATGATGATCCAGGAGAAGTTACAATAAATGCATTAAAAAATGCCATAAGGGAAATTTTGTCCCAAGAAGTTATAGATGTTGAAGAAATTATTAAAGAAAAAAAGAAAAAAGGAGAACCTGCTGTCTTTGTATTTGTGGGAATTAATGGAACTGGAAAAACCACATCCATTGCAAAGTTGGCATATAAATTAAAAAATAAAGGTTATTCTGTTGTTTTAGCGGCGGGAGATACATTTAGAGCAGGAGCAATTGAGCAATTGGAGCAGCATGCAAAAAACGTCGGTGTTAGGGTTATAAAGCATCAGAAAGGGGCAGATAGTGCAGCAGTTATTTATGATGCTATACAGCATGCAAAGGCAAGGGGTATTGATGTTGTTTTAGCAGATACTGCAGGAAGGCAGGCGACAAATATCAACCTAATGGATGAAATGAAAAAGGTTGTTAGGGTTACAAAGCCAGATTTGGTTATATTTGTTGGTGATGCATTGGCTGGAAATGATGCAATTTATCAGGCGGAGGAATTTAATAACGCAGTGAATATTGATGGAGTTATCTTAACCAAGGTCGATGCAGATGCAAAAGGAGGATCTGCCTTATCTATCGCCTATGCCATTGGAAAACCAATTTTGTATTTGGGTGTTGGGCAGAGGTATGGGGATTTAATTGAATTTGATGTAGATTGGATGATTAATAAGCTGTTTGGTGAGGAAGAAGTTAAATTTTCAACGGAAAGGGAGTTCTAACTTACATCTAAATAATAATTTTTTATAGTCGTCTGTGAATGTTTATCATTATCTTAAATTTCATGAACGTTTAACAACAATCTTAATAATACAGGAAAAATTATGTTATATTAATTAAATTACAATAAAGGTGATTATTTTGAAGATTAATTTGGATAAATATAAGAATCTTACAAGGAACTTTGAAAGGGAAATTATAAACCTAAACCCAATCCAAAGAGGAGGAATACTACCAGTTGAAGCAAAAAAGGCAGTTTATGAGTTTTGGGATGGTTACAGTGTATGCGATTACTGCGGTGGGAGATTAGACCAGGTTTCTACGCCTCCAATATGTGAGTTTTTGGAGGACTTTTCAAAGTTTGTAAATTTGGACATCTCAAGACCTACACATGGAGCAAGAGAAGGAAAATTCATAGTTATGCATTCAATTTGTAATGAAGGGGATTATGTAGTTGTGGATGGGAATGCCCACTACACAACTTATGTTTCTGCTGAAAGGTCAAGATTGAATGTTGTAGATGTTGAAAGTGATGGATATCCAACATTTAGAATAAATCCAGAGAAATATAAAGAGGTTATTGATAATTTGGAGGATAAGGGTAAAAATATTGGCTTAATTTTATTAACTCACGTCGATGGGAATTTTGGGAATGTTGAAGATGCTAAAAAGGTTGGAAAGATAGCAAAAGAAAAGGGATATCCATTTTTATTGAACTGTGCTTACAGTGTTGGGAGAATGCCAGTAGATGGGAAAAAATTAAACGCTGACTTCATTGTAGCATCGGGGCATAAGAGTATGTCTGCATCAGGACCATGTGGTTTATTGGCATTTAAAGAAGAATTTGCGGAGAAGATATTAAAAACATCAGAGAAATTCCCAATAAAAGAAATTGAAATGCTTGGATGTACAAGTAGGGGATTGCCTATAGTTACATTAATGGCAAGTTTTCCACATGTAGTTGAGAGGGTAAAAAGATGGGATGAAGAGGTTAAAAAAACAAGGTATGTTGTTGATGAGTTGGAGAAAATTGGATTTAAGCAATTGGGGGTAAAACCAAAGGAACATGATTTAATTAAATTTGAAACACCAGTATTGGATGAAATTGCTAAAAAAGATAAAAGAAGGGGATTCTTCTTCTATGAAGAGTTAAAGAAAAGAGGTATTGGTGGAATTAGGAGGGGAGTAACAAAGGAAATTAAGATGAGCGTTTATGGCTTAACATGGGAGCAAGTGGAGTATGTTGTAAATGCCATTAAAGGGGTTGTTGAGACACATAAGTGATAATATTTTGATGATAATGCTTTATATGAAAATTAGGATTAAAATTGGTGATTTAAATGGAATTTTTTAATAGAGAGAAGGAAATAAAAGATTTAACTAACATCCTATCTTTTGAACCAAATTTAATTTATTTTATATATGGTCCAATAAATAGCGGAAAAACTGCCTTAATTAATGAAATCATCAAAAAATTACCAAACGACTATATAGTTTTTTATATTGATTTAAGAGCACATTTTATATCAAGATATGATGATTTTGTTAGGGTATTATTTAAAGCACACAAAACAGATATTGACGATGTTAAAGAATTTTTAAGGATTATTGTTCCTAAACTACCAAATGAGATTTTTGGTATTCCTATTCCAAAGGATTTACTAAATGAGTTGTTTAAGGATAAAAAATCAGACGATGTTTTTGAATATATTATTGATGTTTTTGAGGAATTGCAATTAATGGGGAAAAAACCAATCTTAATAATTGATGTCTTGGAAACCTTCGGTTTCCAAAATCTTTGTCGCTTCGCTCCAAAGAACTTACAAGTTATTGGGGACTTAAAGATTAATGGTTACTTAATTTATGAATTATTTAACTTCTTCATCAGTTTAACCAAACATAGACATTTGGCACATATTTTATGTTTAAGTTCTGATTCCTTATTTATTGATAAGGTTTATAATGAAGCGATGTTGCAAGATAGATGTAAATATTATTTAGTTGATGATTTTGATTATGAGACAACAAAGGAATTTTTAAAAAGACATGGTTTTAATGATGAAGAAACAGAGACCGTTTGGGAATACTTTGGAGGAAAACCAATAAAATTGATTGATATTATTCAAGAAAAAGCATTAGGTAGGGATGTTAAAGAATACTGCAAAAAATCTTTGATATTTAAAGTTAGATAGTTAAAAGATTTAATATATGCTTTGGAAGATGAAAATAATGACTTATTTAAAAATGTCTTTAAGTTATTTGAAAATTTTAAAAATAGGGATGAAATAGCATACAGAAAAATAACCGAAGAAATTGTATGGGCAGTTAAAAAGAATATACTATTTATTAATGTTGAAGAGGGAATTTTAAAGCCACAAAGTAAGTTGGATTTGTTGGCAATTAGGGAAATTCTAAAAGAAATTCTTCAATAAAAAACAATAAAAATAAAATAGGTATATAGGGGAGAAAACATGTTTGACAAAGAAAAAATTTTGGAAATGGCAAATAAGGATTTTGAGAAGGCCTGGAGAGAAACAAAGAAGTTGATAAAGAGAAAACATGTTGATTTAAGATATCCAAGGATAAAGCCCCATTATGGGAAACCGCATCCAGTAATGGAAACCATAGAGAAATTAAGGCAGGCATATTTGAGAATGGGATTTGAGGAGTATATAAACCCAGTAATTGTTGATGAACAAGACATCTACAAGCAATTTGGGCCAGAGGCAATGGCAGTTTTGGATAGATGCTTTTATTTGGCAGGATTGCCGAGACCTGATGTTGGTTTGAGTGAGAGTAAGGTGGAAGAAATAAGAAAATTAGGTATTGCCATTGATGAGGAGAAAAAAGAGAATTTAAGGAAGGTTTTGCATCAATACAAAAAGGGAACTATAGATGGGGATGATTTGGTTTTTGAGATTGCAAAGGCATTAAATACAAGCAATGAGATGGGTTTAAAGGTTTTAGAGGAGGTATTTCCAGAATTTAAAGATTTGAAGCCAGAGGCAACAACACTAACATTAAGGAGCCACATGACTTCTGGATGGTTTATAACTGTTGGAGAGTTAATAAAGAAAAAGCCCTTGCCATTTAAATTGTTCTCAATAGACAGGTGCTTTAGAAGAGAGCAGAGGGAAGATAAAAGCCATTTAATGACCTACCACTCTGCTTCATGTGTCGTTGTTGGGGAAGATGTGGATATCGATGATGGAAAAATTGTTGCAGAGGGGTTATTAAAGCAGTTTGGATTTACAAAATTCAAATTTAGGCCAGATGAAAAAAAGAGTAAATACTACACCCCAGAGACACAAACTGAAGTCTATGCCTACCACCCAAAACTAAATGAGTGGATTGAGGTTGCTACATTTGGTGTCTATTCACCAATTGCATTGGCAAAGTATGGCATAGATGTGCCAGTTATGAATTTAGGTTTGGGTGTTGAGAGGTTATCTATGATTATCTATGGATATGAGGATGTTAGGGAGATGGTCTATCCGCAATTCTATGATAATGTTTTGAGTGATAGGGAAATTGCAGGGATGATAAGAATTGACAAGTTGCCAATAACCAATGAACTCTATGCATTGACTGATGAACTTATTGATTTGTGTATAACAAATAAAGATAAGGACAGCCCATGCTCTGTTGAACTTAAAAAAGAAATCAGCTTTAACAAAACCAAAAAAACAATAAAAATAAAAATATTTGAAAATGAAGAGGGTAAGAAACTCCTCGGACCTTCAATACTAAATGAGGTTTATATTTATAACAGCAACATCTATGGAATCCCACAGAGTTTTGAAGGAGTTAAGAAGGAATATATGGATATTTTAAAGAAAGCAAAAGAAGAAGGTATCTCAACAGGAATAAGATATATAGATGGAATCTGTTATAAAATAACGGCAAAAATTGAAGAAATGCTTGTAACAAACCAAAAAAATGCTAAGGTAAGAGTTCCAATCGTCAGAAGTTTGAGTGATATAAACTTAAAGATAGATGAACTTGCATTAAAGCAAATTATGGGAAGAAATAGAGTTATTGACGTGAGAGGGCCAGTATTTTTAAGTGCTGAGATTGAAATTAAATAGGATCACAAAATATATATAATATAATAACAAAATTTTCGTATTATGTACTGGTGGTTCCACCAAAAGCAAACATATAAATCTAAAGGTAAAGGAGTTGATTTTTTTGATAAAAAAAGGCGATAAAGTTAAAGTACATTACGTTGGAAGACTTGTAAGTGGAGAAATATTTGATACATCAATGGAAGATGTGGCAAAAGAAGAAGGCATCTACAATCCTGAAAGGATTTATGAACCAATCGAATTTGTTGTTGGTGAAGGTGCCTTAATTGAAGGGTTTGAAGAAGCAGTTGTAGGTATGGACATTGGGGAGGAAAAAACTGTAACAATTCCTGCTGAGAAAGCATATGGGGAGAGAAATGAAATGCTTATTCAGAAGGTTCCTTTAGTTGCATTTGAAGGTGCAGATTTTGAGCCAGAAGAGGGTATGATGATACTTGCTGAAGGAATTCCTGCAAGGATTACCGAAGTTACGGATGAATATGTAACATTAGATTTCAATCATGAATTAGCAGGAGAAGATTTAGTATTCACAATTGTCGTTGTAGGTAAAGAAGATAACGAATAATCAGAGAGAATTTCATTTTTTTATTTTTATTTTTTTTATTTATTTCAATTAAAAACTTTAAAAATAATTTTGATGATATATTACCTAATAAATATTTCTTTTCTATTATACTTAACTATTACCTCATTTTTTGGCTCTTCCTCTATTCTTCCAATTACAAATGCGGAGATGTTGTAGGAATTTGCTATTTTAATAACCTTATCAGCATCCTCTTTATCAACAACAACACAAAATCCTATACCCATATTGAAGGTTTTAAACATCTCCTCATCAGAAACATTACCCAATCTTTGAATCTCTTTAAATATTGGCAAAATCTCTGGGAGGTTGTCAATGATATAGGCAACATTTTTATTCAATCTTCTCAACTTCCTAAATCCTCCTCCCGTTACATGTGCTAATCCCTTAACCTTAACTTTTTTAATCATCTCTAAAACTGGCTTTACATAAATCCTTGTTGGAGTTAATAATTCCTCTGCTATTGTTTTTCCGTGTGGAAGTTTATCATTTATATCCATCTTTGCAATTTCAAAGAATACCTTTCTTGCCAATGATAGCCCATTGCTGTGTATCCCACTACTCCTCAACCCAACAATAACATCTCCTGGTTTTATATCTTTTCCTGTGATTATTTGGTCTTTTTTGACAATGGCTAAAACAGTCCCAGCCAAATCAATGCCTTTAATCATATGTGGGAGTGTTGCCGTCTCTCCACCAACGATATTTATGTTTGCCTCCTTTGCACCTTCATTTAATCCTCTTCCAATTTGCTCTGCTATCTCCTCATTTATATCCTCAACTGCCAAATAATCAACCAACGCAACGGGCTCCGCTCCAATGCAGATAGCATCATTTACGTTCATTGCTATCATATCAATTGGAACTGTATCAAATTTTTTTGCCATCTCTGCAACAATCATCTTACTCCCAACTCCATCAGTGCAGAGGACTAAATAATAGTCCCCAAACTCAATAGCCCCTGCATAATGCCCTTCCAATTCTACTGGCTTTATATCCTCTCTTTTAAACGTTATCTGGGAAATTAATGCCCTTATAACCTTATCTTCTTTGTAGATGTCTACTCCTGCATCTTTGTATGTAACCATGTCCTCACCCTATTTTTGTTTTTTCTGCCAAATAAATTTAGTCGTTATTCTATTCCCCATAAAATTAAAAAGCGTAAATTAGATCTTATTTTCAAAAATTTATTTGACCGAATAAATGACAAAAATTCACAAACAACTATTACGTTGGATTATATAACTCTACTAAGCAAAGATGTGATATTCATAACTTCAATATCCTTTTCAATGTTATTCTCTTCCTTATATTTTTTTAAACTATCCCTTATATGGTACTCACAAAATGGACAAACGGTAATCAAATAATCTGCATTTGTGTCAAAAATCATCTTTGCCTTCCTTTTACCTAATGCATAAGCAACCTCCGGCTTTCCACTTCTAACTCCTCCACCAGCACCACAACACTGGTCTGGAATCTCCATTTCAACAAATTTTAGGTTTGGAATACTTTTTAATATCCTCCTTGGTTCATAATAAACTCCCTGTCCTCTCCTCAAATGACACGGATCGTGGTAGGTTACAGTTGCGTTTAATGGTTTATATTCAATCAATCCAACCTTATTCAGAATCTCTGTGATGTCCATAACCTTAAATTCTCTCTCTTTATAATCATTCTTTAATGTTGAACCACATCCAGCACACATCGTAACAACACACTCCACATCAAGGTTGTTGAAAATCTTCAAATTTTTCTTTTTTAATTTTTCAGCAATATCTGTTTGCCCAGTCCTTATAAATGGAGAACCACAACAAACTTGGTTTTTTGGAATAACTACAGAAACTCCATGTGCATTTAATACCTTTATCGCATCCATACCAACATTCTGCAACCTGTAATCAATTAAACATCCAGTAAAGAAGGCCACTCTTATCTTTTCATTTTCTACCAAATATTCTTCATTAACTTCATCTAATAAAGGAGTTTTATCTTTCTCAACCGACCTGTTGTATTTTAAAACATTCTCCCTCACTGTAAGATGATTCTTTAAATAATAGCCCTTTTTAAAACATAACTCTCTCAACTTTTCAATGGCACAATGGACAATCTCTATTTCCTTTGGGCAAACTTCAACACATTTTGCACAAGTTGTGCAGTTGTAGAGGTTTTCAAAATATGCTATCTTTTCCCTCTCCCATTCATCCCTAACATCAAATGCAAACCTTGCAAGTTGTCTCATGAATGTAGGTCCTGCATAGTCAGTAAATTTCCTAACAGGACATACTGATAAACAGGAGAGACAATCAATGCATCCCCTAACCTTTTTTACTTTGTTTATATCTTCTGGTTTAATAGTTTCTAAATCTTCTGGATATTCTTTTCTTTCAATGTAATTTCTCAAATTTGCCAATTTTTTGTAGTAAGGGGTTCTATCAACAACCAAATCCCTAATGACATCGAAATTTTTTAATGGCTCTATAATCATGCCATCTTCTACCTTTGTTTTGCATGCCAACCTTGGCTTTCCATTTATGCACATTGCACAACTTCCACATTGTCCTGCTCTACAAGAACTTCTAAAATAGATATTCGCATGGTAATTTTTGTTGATATATTCAAGTGCATTTAAGACAGCTATCCCTTTTGGAACCTCATATTCCTCAAATTCATCCTTATCTTTATTAAACCTCCTAACCTTAATTTTTACCATTTCCATGTTATTCCTCCGATTAAATACATGAAGTTTCAATTGAATAACGTGTATAGGAATATGCAATACATTATCAACAATAGAACGCCTTCTAATCTTCCAAGTTTTCTTCTCTTAGCAAACATTGCCAATAAAACTGCCATAAATAAAGTTATCCCCATCTCCAAATTTTGGGGAGGTAGGGGGGTTACAATTGCAGATAATCCCAACGCTACTCCAATATTTGCAACATTACTTCCCACAATATTTCCCAACACCATATTTCCAAGTTTCTTTTTTGCCGCTGCAATAGAAACTGCAAGTTCTGGAAGGGATGTTCCCAAAGCAACCAAGGTGAAACCAACAACCTTTTCAGAAACTCCCAAAGTTAAAGCAATATTCCTCGCTCCATTTACAAACATCTCACTTCCTAAAATAACTCCAACTAATCCAATAACAAGTAAGATCACAGCCCTTACATATGAAGTTTCTTCCACTTCATTCAGTTCCTCCTTTCCATTGTTTGTGGTGTATCTTAGATAGAGTGTAAACAAAAATACCAGTATAATCCCATCTACCCATGAGAATCCATAAATTCCTAAAACACATGCTATAATTAAAAACAAAACATACGCATATGTATTCTTTATCACAGAACTTTCTTTTATAACTATTGGAGAAAATATAAGACTCAATCCAAGGACTAATCCAACATTTGCAATACAACTTCCAATGGCGTTTCCAGTTGAAATCTCTGGAGAATTAATCCATGCAGCATAAACGGATGTTACTATTTCAGGAAGAGAAGTTCCAACTGCTATGATTGTGGCTCCAATGACAAAATCAGAAATCTTAAAAAATTTTGCCACTCTTGAACTTCCAACAATAAACCAATCACTACCATAAGAGAGTAGAATCAAACCAAAGATAAACAACAACACATCAATTATCATTTCCTATCACACAAATAAATTTTTAATTTCTTAATTTTAAAACATAAAATAAATATTTAACTATGTTTGTTTGTTAGACATTGAAAATCAACTTTAATAAATTTAATTTGTGTGTATTTATAAAATCCCATGTTTTAATGTATGGTTAATTCAAACTTAAAAGTTCATTAATGTGGTGTAGTATGGAAGTGTGAGATAAAAAAGAGATTATTCTCACTCTAAAAAATTTATTGGTTAAAAAATCTTAGATAATAAGATTACACATAAGACCCCTCCTGCAGATGCTAAAATAATTAGTGCTAAAATTTCCACTATCCCAATCTTATGGTTTTGGGAGTTGTTAGTTTCATTTGCAGTGTTTTGATTGTGAGTTAAGATTGGTGTTACGGTTTAACTCCTTGTTTATTTTCTTCAGTACTGTCTCTTACAATATTGGTTTTGGGTGTTTTTGCAGTGGGAGTTTTTACTATTGCTGGTTTAACCACACAAGCCTTTCCAACCGCTCCAAAAACCACATTAAAAACCAACAAAAACACAACAACAGAGATAATAATTCTCAATCTCATAAGTCATCCTCTAATAGTTTCCATCCTTGTTTTAATGGACTAAGATTTCAAACAAATTACAGTCGCAAACTTATTTGATGATTTTTGCAGTGATTCCATCCTTGTTTTAATGGACTAAGATTTCAAACTTGCCCAATAAAGATTCTTTTAATCCGTGCGGTATTACAAAGATTCCATCCTTGTTTTAATGGACTAAGATTTCAAACTATAATCCCGTATTTTTCAGAAAATCTGCTGTAAGTTTCCATCCTTGTTTTAATGGACTAAGATTTCAAACCTTTTCGAAGGCATTTAACAGATTCATGACATATTGGTTTCCATCCTTGTTTTAATGGACTAAGATTTCAAACCGCAATGAGAGAAGAGTTGGCAGAAGAGATGGGTTGTTTCCATCCTTGTTTTAATGGACTAAGATTTCAAACCGCAATGAGAGAAGAGTTGGCAGAAGAGATGGGTTGTTTCCATCCTTGTTTTAATGGACTAAGATTTCAAACCGCAATGAGAGAAG
>NZ_AGJL01000057.1 GCF_000243455.1 Methanotorris formicicus Mc-S-70
ATTTATCTATTTGATGGGAACTACCGTTTTTATTATTTTTAAATCTTAAATTTGATTGTATGAATTTATCCTATTTATAGTTGTTTGTGTTAGATTTGGAAAAATGCTAACGCTCATTCTCATCTACAATTACCCATATAATCAAAAACCCAAGGCTCTATGTTGTAGAGAATGCTGTTATGAATCCAACAATTTATATTATAAATAATCCATCTGAAAATTTGAAAGCCATAGAAAAGGTTGAAGTTGTTAGATTTATTGTTCCAAGTACTGAGTGGAAATTTAAAGGAGTTCCAAAAAAGATAAAATTAGATAAAAAACTAACTTAAAACTGACAGTGTGATTACAATATTCCCCTCTTTATTAGTTCTTTACTACACTCTTTAACCACTTCATAAAACGATAGTCCATATTTGTATCAAATATTCTATGCAGTTTGATACTATCGCTATAAACCTAACAAACCCAATATTGCTCTTTTCAGACGTTAGATAGTTTCCTTCGATTTCTAAAATCGATTTATCTCTTCGCTTGCGGAGCAAGCGATCAGTGAAATACCTAGTATTTCACCCAATCGATGTTTTCGCCTTGTGATAACAGGCGAGTTACGAAAAACCGATTTAAGTACTACCTATTTCTATTTTTTGGTTTTAATTTTAATAGTGTTAAATTACACTATCAGTAACTCACTATCAAAAATTCCTAAAGACTTCTTAATTATTCTATGTGGGATTTTATGCATTACTTTCATTGATAAGTTTCTACACATTTATCTACAATTATAAATCGAATTGGTTCTCTGAACTACTAACAATTATGTTAGGTAATGGAGGTTGAAGATGAGCATTTTTAAATGTCGTATTCCTCATCTTTACAGTTTTTCATTTTATCTTCTGACTTTATTGCAGCACTTACAACCATCTCTCTAACATTTTTAATTTCTTTTTCAAGAATGCTGAGAACTTCATGAGACCTTTTTCTAATGCTATCCCCTCTGTTTCTACTGTAAGGGCATTCGTCTTTATCTTTATAGTATTCAATACCACATTCATCAAGTGCCTTTACAATATCCTTTTCAGAAATTGGGAGGAGTGGTCTTATTATGGTACAAGGTTTTAGTGTTATTTTAAACTCCCTATAATCTACAACATTTTCGTAGAACTCCTTTATTGGCTTAAGTGATTTTATAGGACATCCTTTAAGGATATTTGCCAATACTGTATCTGAGTTATCCTCTAAGGTATGTCCAAATGCAATCTTAACTTTCCTCCCTTCTTTTTCTTTTAAGTTCTCTGCGTAGTTTGTCAATAAATACCTTCTTATAATTGAGCAGGAGAAGCATGGAGAATATTCAATGCCACTATCATTCTCTGATAAGATTTTTGATAATTCAACAACGTTCTTATCACATTTTAAAACTTTATGTGGGATATCCAATTTTTTACAATGGTCTTTTATGAGTTTCATCCCCTCTCTATCTTCACTCCAAGGTCTAATCCCATCTATGTTTAAATCAATTGTAATCGCATGAATATCTATCCCATACTTCCTCCTGTATGGCTCTAACACATGTAGTAGCATTAAACTGTCCTTTCCCCCACTTAATCCAACCACCACAATATCCTTTGGGATTATTAATCTGTTCCCAATTATGAACCTTCCAACCTTTTTTGAAACCTCTTCGTAGGTTCTTGAATATACCACAGGAATACCAAAATCTCTCTCTATCTTGTTCATTTTCTCTCTTGATAATTTTGCCTCTCTCCTATTGCAGACTAAAATTTTATCTTCTCTTATTGTTAAATAAGATGGATTAGCGTATCTTTTTAATTGTTTTATGTTTATCAAAAACATCCCTCCGATAACTAAACTTAAGATTAATCGTTCTTTGAAAAAAATTAATAATTACTTAACAATGTTAAGTATTTTGTATTTATATTTTACTATCAAAAAAGTTTGAATTAATTACTTAAATAGATTTTATTTTTGAATTCAATATCAACTTCATCCCCTACACTCAAATCGACATCTTCTTTTAAGATGCATCTCAACTGATTACCTTTAAAATCAACAATAATCTTTTTATAAAATCCGCAATCTATAATACTTATTATTTTTCCTTCTTTTCCACTACAAACTACAACCTCTTCAGGAGACACTGCAAACTTCTCCCCGTCAATTTTAACAATATTATAACCCAAAAATTTAACGACCTTTTCATTTTTTGGTTTTTTAAATATCTCCTTGTTTCCAACCTCCACAAGTTCCCCATCCATGAATATCGCTATCTTCTCTCCAAGTGTTTTTGCCTCAACAAAATCATGAGTTACATGAATCACTGGAAGGATTTCACCTATCCTTTTTAACTCACCAATAATTTTTTCTTTATTATTTATATCAAGTGCAGACGTTGGTTCATCAAGTAGTAGTAAATTTGGCTCTAAAACCAAAGCCCTTGCTAAAGCAACTCTCTGCTGTTCTCCACCACTTAACGTTGCTGGCTTCCTATTCAAGAGGTGTTTTATATTTAAAAATTCAGTTATTTCTTCAACTTTTTTATCGATCTTTGATTTTGGATATCTTATAATCTTTAAACCATAGGCAATATTCTTATAAACGTTCATATTTGGGAATAATGCATAGTTTTGAGGAACGTATCCAAAATTCCTCTTTTCAGGAGAAAGGTTTGTTATGTCTTCCCCATTGAAGTATATTCTTCCGAAATCTGCCTTTAAAATTCCTGCTATGCATTTTAACAGGACTGATTTTCCAGCACCACTTGGGCCTAAGATAATACAATATTCTTTGTCAATCTCTAAATTTATATTTTTTAATTGAAATTCCTTCCATATTTTTGAAAGGTTTTCTACTCTTAACAATATCTCTCCTCCTATTTATTTCCTTCTAACCAACCTAAGTAACGCAAATATTGCAATACTCACCAGAATCATAATCACTGCTATTGGTTTTGAGGCTGTTAATCCAAAATTGTTAAATCTCTCCAATATCAAGACAGGCATTGTTTTTGGGAAATATGCAACTATTAAGATTGCTCCAACCTCACTAATCCCCCTTGCAAATGTTAATATACTTCCAGACATAACGTTGTTGTATATGAGAGGAAGGGAGATGTTGAAAAACGTCTTTATTTGAGATGCCCCCAGTGTTCTTGAAACATGCTCAAGTTCTTCATCAACCATCAAAAAACCATCTCTCACACTATTTACCATAAAAGGCACACCAACAAACAACATAACAACCACAATTCCCCAAAAGTTATCAACAATATATGCCCCAAAATTGTTAAAGATATTTATAGGGTTGTTACAAAAGAAAGATAAAATCATAATCCCCACAACAGAATGGGGTATTGCCATTGGTAAATCTACAATCGCCTCAACAAAATCTTTCCCTTTAAAATCATACCTTGCCAATAAATAGCCGAGTGGGATACCAAAAAACAACGCTATAAGGGTTGCTGTTGATGCAGCGTATAAACTTACAAGTAATGAATCAATGACATCTCTATCCATCAACGCTCCAGTAACATCCCCTGGATTTAGGAGCATATTTATTATGGGTAGGATAATGAATAAAATCAACATCAACGAGATAATAAAGAGTGAGATAAAAAACATCCTCATATTATCACCAAAAGACCATCTTATAGAGGTAATTAAAATATGTAAAATATATAAAAGTTATGCTCATCAAATTAGATTACATCAATTGGTGAAATTATGATAACAGTAGGAATTGACCATGGAACTTCTGGAGTTACAACATGTATAAAGGATGGAAATGAGAAGATTATTTTCAAATTGAAGAGAACGGAATTTAAAACCAAATCATACATTGAAGAATTAAAAAAACATATTGATTTGGAGGATATTGATTTAATGGCTTTAACGTATTCAATGGGTGATGGGATAGATAAAATCCTCCCTATAGAAAAGGTGAAAAATAGAGGGGTTGTGAATATTGAAGGAGTTGGAGAAAAGGTTGGAGGGGGAACTAAGGTTTATGATGAAATAAAAAACGCAAATATTCCTGCAGTTGTTATTCCTGGCTTGCATAGGGGAATAAAATGCATGGATGAAAGGTTTAAAGCATTATATTCCCACATCGCTTCACCAGAGAAAATATCCATTGCCTACAACGCATACAAAACCTTTGGATTTGAAAATTATATATTGTCTGATATTTCATCAAACACAGTAACTTTGTTAATAAAAGATGGGAAGATTTTTGGGGGTTTTGATGCCTGTATTGGAGCAATAGGCATGTTGCATGGTCCATTAGATTTGGAGTTGATTAGAAAAATAGATAGTGGAGAGATTACAGCAAATGAAGCATTCTCAAAGGCAGGGGCTGTAAAAATAGCGAAACTATATAAGGGGGTTGAAGATACAAAGATGGCAATAATAAATAACTATTTCAATGACGAAAACTGTAAATTGGCAGTAGATTCATTAATATTAAGCGTAGTTATGGAGATAAATTCATTGATGTTTTTAAATAAGGGAAAAAATGTTGTTTTGGCAGGTTCTATAGGGACATTAAAACATCCAATAGATATTCCAAAGATGATTAAGGAGTATGTTGATGGGAATATTTTTATTTTAAGTGGAGAAAGTGGGGCAATAGGAAGTGCAATGATAGCGGAGGATATTTTGAAAGGAAAAAGGGATATTTTGGGGATAGAGGTTGAATTTGAATAAATATAGTTGTTTATTTTGATATAAATTATGACAATAATTAATTCTCTTTAAAATAACACTTTTTTATTCTAAATTAGGAAGTTATATATAGTATTGTGAAAAAAAATAGTTATGTCCTTTAATTTGTTGTGAGGTGGAAAAATGCTTTCTAAATATTTAGTTAGAGACATAATGAAGAGGGGAGTTGTTGAAGTGTCTTTGGATGATAAAGTATCTGATGTTGTTAAAAAAATGGCTGAAAATGATATTTCATCAGTTGTAGTTTCAGATAACCAAGTATTTTGGGGGATTATTACAGATACCAACATATTGAAACATTATCATGAGAATTTAGATGCTTTAAAGGCTGAGGATATAATGAACTCAAAAATAATCACAATAAGTCCTGAGGCTCCGCTTGAAAAAGCAGTTGAAGTTATGGAAGAAAATAATATTCACCATTTATATGTCCATTCTGAGTGTGATGACAAAATTGTTGGGGTAATAAGTTCAAAAGACATTATAAAATTAATGGCAAAACTAATGAAATAATTGTTCTTATCCCATTCTTATTTTTATTATTCTCATTTTTTGTAAATTTTAATTGGTGAACATGATGGATATTATAAAAGAAACTTATGAAAAAATAAAAAATATGGAAATTCGGGGAGCGGGGAGGATAGGTAGGGCAGCGGCATACGCTTTAAAAGAATACGCAGAAACTATAATGTATATGGATGATGAAGAATTTAAAAAGAAAATTATTGAAGCGGGGGAATTGTTGAGGTCTGCAAGACCTACTGCCGTATCATTACCAAATGCAGTTAAATATGTTTTGAATGGTTTAAAAGATGAAAATCCAAAAGAATCAGTTATAAAAAAGGCAGAAGAATTTATAATCTCTTCAAAAAATGCCACAAAAAATATTGGTAAGATTGGGGCTAAGAGGATAAAAGACGGATATACAATTTTGACGCACTGCAATTCAGAGGCAGCAATTGAAGTTATAAAAACAGCGTATCATGAAGGGAAAGATATTAAAGTTTTCTGCACTGAAACAAGGCCAAGAAATCAGGGCTATTTAACAGCAAAGGCACTTTGTGATGAGGGGATTGATGTAACGCTTATAGTAGATTCTGCGGTTAGATACTTTATAAAAGAAGTGGATATTGTTGTTGTCGGGGCAGATGCAATAACTGCCAATGGATGCCTTGTCAATAAAATAGGAACATCTCAAATTGCTTTAATAGCACATGAAGCAAGAGTTCCATTTTTAACATCTGCTGAAACCTACAAATTCCACCCAAAAACAATTGTTGGGGAATTAATAGAAATCGAAGAAAGAGACCCAAAAGAAGTTGTTGAATTTGATGGAAAATATAAGAAAATAAAAATAAGAAACCCTGCCTTTGATGTCACTCCTTCCCAATACATCGATGCAATTATTACTGAAGTTGGTTTAATCCCACCACAGGGGGCATGGTATATAATTGAGAAGTATTTTGGATGGATTGAACCATGATTTGATTGTAAAATATATTTTCTATTTTTGACTAAATTATGTTTGGAAATGGTATATTTGGGGTGGATTTATGAAAATTAAATCCATTGAAGTTAAAAATTTGTTTTCTTATGATGAGTTTAAGATTGAGTTTAATGAGGAAATATTGCTGTTATTGTAGGTCCAAATAATGCAGGGAAGACAAATTTATTTACTGATAGTGTGATTTAACAATATTAACTTTAAAACCAAAAAATAGAAATATGTAGTGCTTGAATAACTCGTTAAAAAACGGTGCATCTCCTATGCTAGCAGCACTTAATAGTATACTCACTAATTCTATAAATAGTTTAGGATTTAACTGTTCGGAGGAGTTATCTAAGTTCGCACAAGTTAGAACACTAACGCCAATAAAAACTATCAAAGCATTTTCAGAGTATGTCTCGGGAATTCACAGAACGACTATCGTTAAAAACCTACAAAAACTATCAGAAAATGAGTTTTGTTTGTATACTCAACTATCCAACCTTCTCGATATTTTTGATGACAATAGATTTAAATACACTGCAATAATCGATTCAACGCTACTAAGGAGATGGAGTAAAAAGGTTTATGGTTGCAATATTCGATATAACTACATCGAAAGACATAGCAAACCATATCAAGAGCAGATAAACTGCTGTATTTATCACGAAAAAAGGGATATATTCGATTTACACTACAATAAAACCACTTGGCAAAAAATCCACAGACATATTCATCGAAATTATTAGATTCTTAACTCATATAGATATCGGGACGGTCGTAGGAGACACTTTTGTAACGACAAAGAAAATTATGAAGGAATCTAAAGAATTGGGAATGGAATATATTGGTAAACTTAGGAAAAACCTGATAGTTGAATATTTCGGTAAGAAGGTTAAGGTAGAAGGACTATTTAAGAGGGATTTCGAGAAAGAAAAGCTTAAATTAAGGACTATTAATGGAATAAAGTTTAGATTATCCGAGAAAGTGGTCAATATTCCCGATGTTGGTAGAGTTAAAATCGTTGCAGTGTTGATGGAAAATCAGAAAAAACCTAAGTATCTGGTCTCTACAAACCATAAAAAGAAGGCAGAGAACATAATAAGCGAGTATATGAAGAGACCAAAGATAGAAGAAAAGCATAGAAGAGATAAATCGATTTTAGATGTTGAGGGAAATTACCTAACGTCTGAAAAGAGCAATATTGGGTTTGTTAGGTTTATAGCAATGGTATCAAACTGTATAGAATATTTAAGCCACAAATATGGATTATCATTCTATGAAGTGATTAAAGAGTGTAGTAAAGAACTAATAAAGAAAGGATTCTCGTAATCACACTGTCAGTCAATTAACTATTGACAAAATAGGGTATGGAAAATTCAGATATTTAAATTTTCGTTATGTCCTATTGGACAATCTTTTTTAAAACTTCAATTACTTTTTTTGTATTATTGTCAATCCCTTTAACAGAAATTATCTCGTTGTCCCATTCAATGGGGTTCTTTCCTCTCCAAACTGAACTTATCTCCCCAATATATTTAACATCAATTTTCCCAAATACAACAGAAGAAACATATAGAAAATCTCTAATGTTCTCCCAGCGAACTTCTTTTTTAATATTCCTAAAATTTGCATAAATAGGAATTATGTCATCTAAATAACTCAAATTATGGAAGAAATTTTTATCTGAAGTTATTATAAGTAGTTCTCCCTTTTTATTACCCAAAAATTCAACAAAAGAATCTTTTATATCGTTATCCCATTTACCATCATAATTGAATGTTATTGCGTTTTTCTCTCTCAACAACTTTAATTGGGACAACCCTAATTTAAACAACCTGTCCTTTGGAGATGGCTGATTTAAATAATCACTATCAGGAGTATCCTTAATTTTAAATCCCCTTTCATCAGTAATCTCCTTAATAACACACTGAGATATTAAAAAGTTTGGAGATATCTTTTCTCTTTGCTTTTCAATAAAATCAATAAACCTCTGTGGAATTTGATTTATTAAAGCATTTGTATCAAAGGTTATATAGTATGTCTTTTTTTCTTTTAATTTGTTCCATAAATATCCAAAAAATTCCTCCTCATTAAACCACTTTTCCCAATCCATCGTAAATCTCAATTCACATATTCCTGAAGCATTTAGAACACTTTTTAAATCCTTGGGATTTCCTACAAAATCACTAAAATTCAAATTCTTGTTAAAAATTTCTATTGTTGCTTTATTTTTATTGCCCCATAAAATAAATTCTACAATTTTTTGATTTTCAACTTTAACCTCAAATTTATATCTACCTTTTAAAAAATAACAATTTAAAATTACCATTATCTCTTTTCTATTGACTTTTAATGATGATTTTCCTTCAATATTTAGAATTTCTCTGCTTATCTTTGTGTTTGTTAATTCACTTTTCATCTCATGCAATTCCTGTAAAGAAAGTGGAATTAAAAATAATGGGTAGTTAATATAACCCATATCTCTCAAATGAAGATAATAAACTCTATCACACTTATACTTATTTTTTCCGTCGCTAACTCCTTCTAAGCCAGCAAACATTGAGAAAGCACTCATAAATTTTCTACCAGGAGTCATATCTATTGCTATTTCATTACCTTCTTTCTTTTCTTTAATTATAATTTCTTTTAACGCATTTGCAAAGGTTTTAAAGTCCTCCTCATTAACTTTATAATCTTCATTTATTTGAATATTTATATTATATGCTTTTGATAAGGTTTCTATGTAGTTTTTAAGGGTTTCTTTATTTTTCTCAACCTTATTGTTCCATAAAAGATAAATTTTGTTTGGGATGAAGGAATCTTTAACAACTGCAAACCATAGTGTGCTAAATACTGCATAAGGGGATGAACCAATGGTTGTTATCCAAACCTTCATATTATCTCCCGATTATTTATTGAATTCATTGATAAATGCCTCTTCAAGTTTTTCAAGAACATTTATTTCCTCATTATTGCTTTCCCTTTTATAAATTAACTTTTTTACGCCATTTTTTTCTTTTATGTAATTTGGAGAATATCTAAGGTATGATTTATCCTTTGGGCAATTTTTGTTGGTTCCCCTTTCATGTGCTTTTATTTCCACCAAATTTTTTTCAAAACCAGCATGTGCTAAAAAATTCCTTATGTTAAATTCATCTGACAAATCTTTTCTAAACTCCCTCAATAAAATCCACTGCCCGCCAGTATCATTGTTTATTAGAATTCTGCATATACTATTGTCTATTTCAGATTTTAAAAATCTATTATTATTTCTAAATAATATTTTCCCCATTTTTGTTATTTCACCCAAAGAGAGTTCATCCTTAATAAACTCATCTACTTTACAAACTTTTGCAGTGAAATATGCCTTAACTAATGCATCAAACCCAACATCCAATCCAATTTTTCTTTTAATGGTCTTGTTTTCTAAACCAACATCAATATTTGAAAGATAAATACTTAAAATTTCGTCGATTATATCTTTTATTTCCCAATCCTCTACATAAAAAGTTGAATATATTAAAGGTAATGCGTAAACAAATGAACTTAAAAATGCGTTTATGTTTTGCTTTTTGTTTTTTAATTCTTTAATTGTTTTGTTGGTATTTAGTTTCTTTCTTATTTCCCCTCTCTCTTTTCCTTCTAAATTACTATCATCAATAAGTTTTTTATCATCAATAGCATCAGTTGAAGAAGATGGTAATATTTCACGATTTTCAACAGTATGTATGTAAAGTTCCTTTTTTCCTCCTTTACTATATGGGTCAGAGTTATAAACATAAAATTTTGCTTTGTTTGTTATTGCCAAAATCCCTAAAAGTTCCTTTATTGCTTTGTAGGTTAATGCAGGCATATAATTTAGCCCATGTGTTATATCCATATGAATTTCAATGTTGTCTTTTGGAATTATTTGAGAAAGTTTATATAAAACATAAGAATAGTAGTCCAACAACCTTCCATTAAATGAACCATTTGGGAATGTTCCAACTCCTGGGCAGACAATAACATCATAATCTTTCATATCTAAATGTCTGACAGTGTGATTACGAGAATCCTTTCCTTATTAGTTCTTTACTACACTCTTTAATCACTTCATAGAATGATAATCCATATTTGTGGCTTAAATATTCTATACAGTTTGATACCATTGCTATAAACCTAACAAACCCAATATTGCTCTTTTCGGACGTTAGGTAATTTCCCTCAACATCTAAAATCGATTTATCTCTTCTATGCTTTT
>NZ_AGJL01000058.1 GCF_000243455.1 Methanotorris formicicus Mc-S-70
TATGTAATTGTAAGTGAAGATGAGCGTATGATAGTAATTTAATAGCAGTATCTCATAAATACATATGTTGTTAATAATAAACTAAATAATCTAATAAGCATACGCGAATATATGGCACCATGTAACCCATAAAAGTATATAAAAATAAATGAAGATACTATTGTAAAAATATTGCAAATATATTCAATTATAATTATATAACGGCTTTTTTCTTTTATCAAATAATTTGAGGAGAGAATGTTTAAGTATGCAATAAAACTTAAGTGATATAGTATACTTAACCATAGATATTTATAATACTTTGGATAAAAAATTTTGAAAATAAATGGTGCAGTTAATACATATATTGCGATTAAAAATACCAATACTATAAAAAATTTCCAAAAATATGTTTTTAAATCCTTTTTTGATATATTGGATGACACCATTTTTGGAAGTATCATTGGATTTAATAATTTCATAAATATTTTGAATTGATCCGGAATTAATGTAACAATTTTAAATATGGCTAAATCTGAAAATCCTAAAAAGTAGCTAATAATCAATTCATCTACTTTTCCAGCGAATCCCCCAAATGCTCTGGAGTAACTAATTTTTTTTCCGAATTCAATGTCATTTTTATCTACACCATAGTTTTCTATAAATTTTTTGACATAAAATATACTAAAATAACAATTAACTAAAATTTGAATTAATATGGATGTTATTGCTATCCAAAATGCACTTTTTGTAAATAAAACCATCATAATTATTAAAATTGTTGAAATAATGTTAAAAAATGAAGATAGTTTAACTAATATATCAAATCTCTTTTTACCATTAAAAAAATTTGGATAAAATCCTGAGATGGAATAAAAAGGAAATAAAGAAGACAATATTAAAAATATCAAACATAAATCGAATTTTCCAAAGAAATATTCATAAATAGAAAAACATAATAAAAACAAACTTCCCAACCAACTCCATTTAAAAACTTCTTTCAATGCTTTAAAATATGTTCCTTCATAACCTTTTGCTACTGCCTGAACAACTGCAATACCCATACCTGGTAAAGCGAAAATTCCAGCAATACCTAAAACAGCCATTATAAAACTATATTCTCCAAAAACTTCCTTTGATAAAAAATTGGCAAAAACTATGCTTAAAATAAATCCTTTTAATGTGCTAAAAAACTGACCTACACTTAGCCAAAAACCCCCCTTTATAAAATAAGGTAGATCCAATCCTGCTTTTTTTGAATATTTTTTTGCCAACAAATAAATCTTTTCTTTTAAATTTTTATAGATTTTCATTGTAATCCCTGTAAATTATTTTTTAATACTCTCAAAAATCTTTTTATATTCTTCAACTGATTTTTCCCAGTTGAAATTCTCTTTTATAAAATTTTCTGCGTTTTTACCGTAAATTCTAATTAACTCCTTATTCTCAATAAGTTTAATAATTCCTCTTTTAATTTCTTCAGGAGAATTATCCTCCAATAAAACCCCACTATATCCATTAAAAACAACTTCATTAGCCCCTTCATAAGGACTTGCAACAACTGTCTTACCACAACACATCGCTTGTAGTAGAGAACTCGATAAACCCCCTCCTCTGTATGAAGAGTGGATGTAGATATCAGATGCCTTCATAATCGCAACTGCTTCTTCAAAATCAACTCTACCTGTAAAATAAATACCATTATTTAAATAATCCATTGATAATTTTTTTAATCTCTCTGAATCTTCTCCATAACCTACAATAATCAAAACAATTTTCTCTTTTAAATTATTTGGCAAGTCGATATATGCTCTTATAATATTTTCAACGCCTTTCCACTTATACAATCTACCAACAAAACATAGTTTTGTCTTATCTTTAAATCTTTCTTTGATTTCTTTATTTTCCTCAACACCCTCAATTTTTTCAATTTCCAAACCTCTATAAATTATTGGAATTTCCCCATCATCAACAAAATTTTCCAATATAAAATCCCTAACTGCCTTTGATATTGCTATAACATAATCTGATTTTTTAAATATTAGTTTTCCAATAGTTTTGTCATAAATATAAGATAATTTATTTTTAAACTCACTTTCTAATTTAACAAATGCACTCCCATGCTCAACATGAATTAAAATTTTTTTATTAAATCTTAATTTTGCAAAAATAAATCCTAACAAAGTATTTGAGAAAAATCTCGTTCTTGTCATTACAATATCGAAATCAATTTTATATAAATTAAAAAACATCTTCCAAAATTTAATATTGAAAATATTTGGAACAGGATAATTTGGTATAATTTCAAATGCTGGATATCTATAAACTTTAACATTATTGTGCCTTATCTCAAACTCCTTATATTTTGGAATATTTGGTGCAAATATATGGATATCATACTTTTCATCTTTTGATAAATATTTGGCAAACTCATCAACATGCGTCTCTACTCCCCCAATATGCGGAACATAGTATCCAGGAAAGATAATTAGTTTTATTCTTTTCATATGTATCCCTAAAAGTTGATTGATATTTACTTAAGATCATCCTTTTTTATAATCTCAATACAATCATATAAACTTTTAGCAACAAAGTCCGCCCGTGTTTCTTCACTATCCTGTAAAATCCTTATTGTTTTACATCCAACACTTTTCCCGCAGATTATATCACTCTCACTATCCCCAATCATCCAACTTTTTTTAAAATCAATATCCCATTTTTCTTTTGCTTTTAAAAGCATGCCATTTTTTGGCTTTCTGCAGTTGCAGGTTCCATCCAAATGAGGGCAATAGAAGATATCATCAATCTCAGGCAATAATTTAAGCATATAATCATGAACAACTTTTAAATCCCCCTCTGTCATAATGCCCTTAGCAATTCCCTGCTGATTGGTTATAACTATTAACAAATAACCCATTTTTTTAAATTCAATTAACGCCTCCCTAACTTTAGGTAAGAGTTCAAACTCCTCTATTTTTTTAACATAGTCTCCAATTAATCTTTTATTAATAACTCCATCCCTATCTAAAAAAATTGCCCTATTCAATTTTATCACCAAACAATTCCTCCAAACTAACTGTTGCGGTTCCAACCTTTCCAACAACAATTGAACTTGCCTTATTTGCCAATTTAACTGCATCAACTAAATCATAACCCTTGTCTAAAGCATAACCTAAAGTAGCAATAAACGTATCTCCTGCCCCTGAAACATCGTGGACTTCCTTAACTTTTGTTGGGATGTGAACAACCTCTCCATCGAGAGTTATCAGAGTTGCTCCTTTTTCACTCCTTGTAATAACGAAGTTTGAATTAAACTCATCAACCAAATTCAAACCTATTTTTTCTAATTTATCATCTTTGTTTTCAATTTCTTCTCCAACAATTTGAGAAGCCTCCTTTAAGTTGGGTTTTATTAAATAAACATCCTTATAAAATTCTATGTTTTTTGGCTTAGGATCAATTAAAATCCTGCCTTTAAATTCTTTTTTTAATTTTTCCATGAGTTCTTTTGTAATTAAACCCTTTGCATAGTCAGAGATTATTAAAATGTTTGATTTACTGTTGAGTTTTTTAATTTTGTCTAAAATTTTATTTGAGATTTCCCCATTTATTGGATGTGCCTCTTCATAATCAACCCTAAGGAGTTGCTGATTATAACCTATCGCTACAAACCTATGCTTCACTATCGTTGGTCTCCCATCTGAAACAAAACAATAATTGATACCATTTTTTTCACATAGTTCTTCAATACATTTTCCAAATTCATCGTTGTTGAATATACTAATCAAAAATACATCATGCTTTAAAGAGGCTATATTATTTGCAACGTTTCCTGCTCCCCCTAAGGTGTATTTTTCTTCAACTACATTTAACACTGGAACAGGGGCTTCGGGATTTATTCTCTCAACCTTTCCATAGGTGTATTTATCTAACATTACCTCTCCTAAAACAATTATCATTTTCCCCCTCTTTATTTGTATTTATTTAAAACCCATTCTATTATTTTTGTTGTTGAAAAACCCTCAATTAAAGGAATTATTTTTATTTTCCCACCATAACTTTTAACAATCTCTGCCTCTGGTAAATCTTCCTCTTTATAATCACCTCCTTTCACATGAACATCTGGCTTAATGATTTTTATCAACTCTATAGGAGTTTCTTCATCAAAAGGAACTACAAAATCAACTGCTTTTAAATTATCTAAAACATAAGCTCTTGAGTATAAAGGAATTATCGGTCTTTTATTACCTTTTATCTTTTTTATTGATTCATCTGAATTTATCCCAACTATTAAAATATCCCCCAACTTCTTTGCTTTATTTAAATATTCCACATGACCCCTATGGATTATATCAAAACATCCGTTAGTAAAGACGATTTTTAGATTTTGGCTTTTTAACTCTTTAATTATGTTTTCTAATAATTCTCTATTCTCAATTATCATACTCTCCCCTATTTAAATAACAATAGTTTTCCAATAATTTCGGGAGCATACATTACCATTAAGATTTTATTTAAATCCAAACAACAATTTTATCAATTCTATAGCATTAGGATTGGTTATAATTATTGTAATTAAAATTACAATAAAAAATATTGTGAATTTTTTATCTAATTGGTTAAATTTGTTATCAACATATCTTAAAATTTTCTCTTCCATTGCTTTCATTTCTCCTTTTAAACGTTCTTCCATTGTGTTCATCTTCTCTTCTAAAATGTGGATGTCTTCCTTTGTAGCCAATTCACTTTTTAATTCATCTTTTAACTCTGTTTTTATAATTACTTTATTTTCCTCAAATCTTTTATCAATTCTCTGTTCATTCTCTTTAATGAATTCCTCAACTAATTTGTATAACTCTTCCGCTTTTTCTTTATCTTTAACATTTTTATAAATCAACTCATATAACTTAGCATAAGCAATAGCCACAATACTCACCAAAAAATTTATTGATAAATAGGGAATTTTTAAATTTTTAGAACTCTTCTGAAAGAGAGTATGTCACAAAAGCTATATCTACCAGCCCTTTTTTGATATTAATGACATTAAATTTCTTTTTCTAAAGTGATTCTTTTTTATTTCATCTAAAAGATTTTTAAATTCATCTTCATCATATTCCTTTAGAATCTCTAATAAAGAAACAGCAGATTCATAACCAAACTGTGTCTTTTCATTAATGTATCTATCAATTAAATTTTTTACATCTGGAACAATAGATTTCTCATCATAATCTAATAAAAGTTTTCTTATTACATTTATTAATTCATATCTATAAAAATCATATTTAACTAACTCTTTATAAGTTTTAAGCAATAATTCTCTATCATTTAATTCCATAGCAATGTAATATTTAGTGTATCCATCTGCATATTTAAATAGTTTTCTTAATAACTCATCTTTATCGTTGGGATTCACTTTAATAATTGAATCATATATAATATCTGGAATATATTTAAATTTATATTTTCTAAATAATTCAACGACTTTGTCATATTCATTAGCAAAATAATAATATTTAATAAGGTCCTCATATAACCTATTTTTAGTGGCATATTTTATAGCTTCATCTTCATCTATTGACAAAAGTAATTCAAATTTTTTGCTTCTACTTACTTTGCTACTGAGTATTCTTTTTATTGATTCTTCTTTACTCTTAGTTTTTATTAATAACTCAATATAGTCCTCTTCATCCAAATAATCTTTTAATACATCAATATAATTAAAATATTTTTCAACCTTTTCTAAGAACTTGTCAAATATTATGTCCATCAATCCATAGTCATCTATTTCAATTAATTTAAATATTCTAATTAAATCATTTTCATCTAAATCCTTGTCAAATAAGATTTCTCCTAAGGGCTCTAATACAATATCTTCATAACAATTATCTGCATAATCATCATAAAATCCTCCAAAATCCTCATAATTCTCTATAATTACTTCTAAAAATTTAATTAAATCATCCTTGGATAAATGATTTCTATTATTTAATAAAAACATTTTAATTTGTTTAGCCATATCTATATCAATATAATAACCCTTTTTCATCATCTCAATAAATTTGTTTAGTGTCTTTTTTGCTAATTTAGACATATTATTTAAGTTATCCTCTTTGTCCAACAGTCCAATAAAATTAAAAGCAAATTCTGGATAATATTTAATTCTTTCAATTATGTATTTTACTAACTCCTCTTTTTCCATATTTTTTAATTTATTTATTATTTTGTCTGCATCAATATATTCATTATTTTTATAACTTAAGAGAGTTGCAACACCATGCTTACAGTTATAACCATAAGGACAGGAACATTCTGATTCCAAAGTTTTTAAATTAACAACTACATCATAAACATGAGTTCCGATAACTTTACCATATATCTTGTCTCCAAACTTTATTACCTCCTTTACCCTTCCTTCTTTGTAATACTCAACTCCTCTTTCATATATCTCATACCCATATTTTCTGATAATTTCATCCATAATATCCCTCAAAATAACCTCTTCTCAACCTCCTCACATATAACATGATATATAGTTAGATGACATTCTTGGATTCTTGCTGTATCGTTAGAAGGAACTATTAACGCCAAATCAACAACGTCCTTTAATTTACCTCCATCTTTGCCAAGCAATCCAATTGTATAGATGCCCATTTCTTTTGCCTTATTAACTGCCCTTATAACATTCTCTGAGTTTCCACTTGTAGATATACCAACTAAAATATCCCTATATTCACCTAACGCCTCAACTTGCCTTTCAAAAATTCTCTCAAACCCATAGTCATTTCCTATAGCAGTTAAAATAGATGTATCTGTTGTTAATGCAATTGCAGGAAATCCCTTTCTTTCCAACTTAAACCTTCCCACAATCTCAGCGGCAAAGTGTTGAGCATCTGCCGCACTGCCCCCATTTCCACAAATTAAAATTTTTTTGCCATTTTTTAATGCCTCCACTATTATCTCAATAGATTTTTTTAAATTTTCCTCATTTTCTTCAATGAATTTTAACTTAACTTTTGCACTTTCTTCAAAATAATCCTTCATAAAACCACCTCTTAAATTTCCATTGATTCTCCTAACTTTGGAGTATGTACATTGAATCCTTTTTCAATTGCCCATTTTTTGAATGTTAGAACTTCAAGTTCATCTCCATGCTGAATTATAAGTGTCTCCGGATTAACTTTATTTACAATTTCATGAAGTTCGTCCATTCCCGCATGTGCTGAAAAATCGAATAATGTAACCTCCAATTTTGGTTTAATTTCTTGCCCATCTAATATTAAATACCCTGTCTCAATTAAATATCTTCCATTCGTGTCTTCCACTTGATATCCAGTTAATATTAGCGAGTTCTTTGGATCATCCCACATTTCAGATATATAATGCAAAATAGGCCCTCCATCAAGCATTCCTGCAGTTGTTACAACAATTCCTCCATTTTCTTTTAGATATTCTATAACTTTATCCCTCTCATCTCTCGATTCAACTACATAAACCATACTATATGCTTTTTCCAATCTTTCTGCATCCCTTAAATATTCTGAATGCCTAAGCATAATTTCAGTAATCTCAACTGCCATGCCATCAAAGAATATTGGAATATCAAATTTCTCCTCTGCCAAAATTAGGAGGATTTCCTGGGCTCTATTTACTGCAAACACTGGGATTAATGCAACCCCTCCCCTGTTTATTGTTTCTTTTACTTTTTGCAGAAATTTCTTCTCTGTTTCTTCCCTATCTGGATGAATAGAGTTTCCGTAAGTTGATTCAATGATTAAAACATCTATATCTTCATTTGTATAACTCAAATCAGCACCTTTAACCAATCTCGTATCCCTAACCTTTACATCTCCAGTGTAGAGAATTTTTTTATCACCATAATCCAACAGTATCGATGCACTTCCAGGAATATGCCCAGCATCAAAATACTCATAAACAAAATCCATAAAAACCCTTCTTTTGTTGTAGTATGTTGGAACATGCAAATTAATGCATTTCTTTATGTCATGCATGTTAAATTTTTGGCTTATGTGTTCAATCATCCCTATTTTTAATGAATCTTTTAAAAGAATCTTTGTAATTTCTTTTGTTAATGGTGTTGAATGTATTGGTACGTTTATCTGTTTGTGTGTTAAAACTGGCAACGCTCCAACATGGTCTAAATGTGCATGGGATACGAATACACCATCAACTTTAATATCATCCAATATTGGGTATTCAATACCAT
Source organism: Methanotorris formicicus Mc-S-70 (assembly GCF_000243455.1). NCBI lineage: Archaea > Methanobacteriati > Methanobacteriota > Methanococci > Methanococcales > Methanocaldococcaceae > Methanotorris > Methanotorris formicicus. The sequence goes on from NZ_AGJL01000058.1 coordinate 8,204, forward strand.
TTCCCGTTAATTTAACCCCACAATCCAATAGAATCTTACTCTCTCCACTATCAATCTCTATGCAACTTCTCCCAACTTCCATCGCCGCTCCTCTAAATGTAATCTTCATCAAACCCTCCCCTATATGTTCTCATTTTTATTTTGGTTTTTTTAATTATTTATTCTTTTTCTTTTAACCTTGAGAATTTATGTTTCCTTGAGTTTGGTTACTAAAAAATTTTTTAGGACAATGTTGCAATAGTTCTTATACTTCCCCCTCCATCTCCAACAGGAACACTCTGCCCATTCTTACCACAATAACCAACACTCAACTTAAATTCCTTTGTTACAGCATCGACATTATACAATATACTCAATATCTCTCCACTTAACCCAGCGTCTTTTAAAGGATTGGTTAATTCCCCATTTTCAATTAAGAATGCCTCAACTGCACTAAATTGGAACAATCCCTTTCCAGTATCAACTTGCCCCCCTCTTGAACCTTTTAAGAATATTCCATACTTTGTATCTTCCAACAACTCCTCAAAGTTCCAATCTCCCGGTTTTATAAATGTGTTACTCATCCTTACTATTGGCTTATTTAATCCCTCTGCCCTCGCATTTCCTGTAACTTCCATATTTAACCTTCCTGCGGTCTCCCTTGTGTGAAGGAAGTTCTTTAATACACCATTTTCAATTATTATTGTTTCTCTCCCCTTAACCCCTTCATCATCATACTTATATGAACCAAAACCCTCAACCTCTGGGCTATCTATAACTGTTACGTATTCACTTCCAACTTTTTCCCCAATTTTGTCTTTAAAGACGCTGTCATTTTGTAAAACCAAATCTGCCTCTGATGCATGCCCTACAGCCTCATGGATAAATACTCCTGTCAATTCTGGGTCGAGAATAACTTTAAATTTCCCCTTTGGGCAAGATTTTGCATAGAGCAATCTTATTGCCCTCTCTTTTGCAGATTTTGCAATATTTTCAATGTTTGCATTTTTTATAACCTCAAATCCATCCCCACCAACCCTCTCAGATGCATACTGCAAAGTTCCATCCTTTGCAACTGCAGTTAAATACATTATTGTCCTCATTCTTTCAGATTCTATTCTTGTTCCCTCACTACTCATAAATAATGAATATCCAACAGCATCTGAGTAGGAGACGGATGTACTGACTACCTTATCCCCAAACATATTCTCATGTGCCAACAAAACAAATTCCTTTTTTTCATCAATATCAACATCTTTTGGATTTATTTTTGCCTTAATTTTAACTTTATCAACAACACTCTTAACATCCTTCAAAATAACCTCTTTATCTGTGTATTCATTAGAAACCTTAGCCATCTTATATGCCTTATTTATTAAGTTCTCAATATCATGTAAATCATTTGAAGTAGCAAATCCCCAAGCATTTTTATATAAAACCCTAACTACAACCCCTCCTCCAACTCCAGATGAAATCTCATCTATCTTCCCATCTTTTAAAATTATGTGGTTACTCTCCCCATGATTTATCCTTATATCTGCATAGGTTCCAACTTCTAAGAGTTTTTCCAATTTTTCAATATCAACCATACCTATCACCAAAATTTTATATTCTTACATTAAAATCTCTTTATTATGCCATTCTACGAATATTTATAATATGAAGGGTGATTTATAGTTGTCATTATACCGTAGTTCCCATCAAAACATTAAATATATAACTCAATAGATATATAGTATCAAAAAAATAGTTGAAGGTGATAACATCGTTGAAGAGAGCGTCCCAAAGCTTAAACGATTAATAAATCTCATGTGGGCTAAGTTCTATCTAACTGTAGAGAAATATAAGTCACCATACGCCCGCAGAGAGAAAATATCCCTCTTGGACTTAATAATCTTTTCGGTTCTATGTATGATATACTTCGGTGGATGTATAAAAAGGGG
>NZ_AGJL01000059.1 GCF_000243455.1 Methanotorris formicicus Mc-S-70
CAAACGAATGAACTGTCCTATAATCTCTTCCTAACTCCTCGGATATTTGATTAATCGATGAATTCTTGAGATTTTAATTATGTAAACATCTCTCCTAAAGGTATTCGCCTTTTAGCGAATATAGTTCCAGTTAGGTCGTTAAAGTGTCTTTTACACGAATTACATCTGTATACTTTACTAACATCTTTCGAACCACAATATGGGCAAGTATATCTATCACTCCATCTAATCTCCCTTATAATTGCAATACACTCCTCATCCTTTGGTATGAATAACTTATATACTTCGACGCTCATAAAATTATATATCGCGATTATTATTTATATATGTAATTGTAAGTGAAGATGAGCGATAACCATTAATAACTATTAAAAGAATTCATACACAACTTCGTTTCATTCAGAATCCTCTCGTAGTTGATATTCTTCATCCTCATTTATTATAACTCCATTTTTGGTTCTTGGTGCTATATCTTTTATTACCTTCATTAAATTATCTTCATCTTCTCCTATAATTTTAACTTCAATTCCTCCGTGTATGTCTCTATCAAAATTCACATTACCTGCATATCCCGCCTGTTTGTTGATAAAAAACCTCGTATAATTTCCAACAACCCCATTTTCCAAAACCATCCTTGCCGCATCTAAAATTGCCTGACTTCTTAAGAGTTCTTTAAACCTATCGATGTTCTTTGTTTCTCCTTCCCAATAACTATATTCTTCATTAAACTCCAACTCTACCTTTGGGAATATCTTTAGTATTGCCCTTTTTACCTTTTCTTTATCCTCTGTTGGTTTTACCTTCGCCTTTATCTTAACTATCATGTTATCCCTCAAAAATCTCTTCCATAATTTGAATTGCTTTTTCTATATCTTCATATTTTGTTGCATAGGAAAATCTTACATAATTTTTCCCATTTTCCCCAAATGCTATCCCAGGAACGCATAAAATTCCATTTTCAATTAATTTTTTTGCTACCTCTACACCATCCCCATACTCTGAAACGTCTGGAAATACATAAAACGCCCCTTCAGGCTTATAGACCTTAAATAATTTTTTCAATCCATCAACTATTAAATCTCTCCTTCTTTTAAATTCTTTAACCATGTCTTCAACACATTTTTGACTTCCCTTCAATGCTGCCAATGCCCCATATTGGGCAAAGGAGGTAGCACAAGCAAAACCATACTGGTGGATTTTTATCATATTTTCTATTAAATTGTATTTTTCATTTAAACTCTCACCAACAGTAAGATAACCAATTCTCCAACCTGTCATAGCGTAGGATTTTGAGAATCCATTTATCAAAATGCAGTTATCGGTAAATTGCATAGGGGAATAGTGCTTTTTATCATATATTATCTTTTCATATATTTCATCTGAAATGATTACGATATTGTTATCTTCCGCTATTTCGCAGATTGCTTTAATATCCCCCTTATCTAAAACTCTTCCAGTTGGATTTGAAGGGGAATTTAAAATAATACATTTTGTTTTATTGCCTATTTTCTCATTCAGTTCATCAACGTCTATGTTAAATTCCTCATCCAAATTTATTGATTTGATTTCCCCCTCACATAACTCAGTTAATGAAAAATAAGAAACGAATCCAGGATTCGGAACCAAAACCTCATCCCCTTTATTTACCAAAGCCATTATTGATAACATCAACGCCTCAGATGCCCCACAGGTTACAACAACATTGTTTTGATTAACATCTAAGTTGTTATCATTCTTTAGTTTCTCGCATATGGCCTCTCTCAACTCAGGGATTCCATTGTTTGGAGTGTAGTGTGTTTTTCCTTCATCAAGGGCTTTTTTTGCTGCCTCAATTATATGCTTTGGAGTGTCAAAATCTGGTTCTCCAATCCCTAAATTTATGGAAGTTTCATTTGCCATGTTAAAAATCTCTCTTATTGCTGAGGGTTTTATGTTTTTACATCTATTGGATATCATATTCTCACCTATAAAAAATACAACTTAAAAAAACTTTTATAAAAAATGCACAACAAAACATATATATTTATTGTATAAACTTTATTTTAGGTTGTGATTATATAGTCGTTCTGCGAATATTTAAAAATTTTTGAAGAAAAAATTTGCAAACTTATTAAATAATTTATAATATTATTGTGGTGGTTGTATGGAAGAAAAAAAGATAAAATTAACTGAAATGGTAAAACTTCATGGTTGAGCATGCAAACTTCCCAGCACCGATTTAGAAAACCTTGTAAAGGGGATAGTGAGCAATGAGGAATTAATAAAATCAAAAGAAGTTATGGTTGGTTTAGGTGATGATGCAGCAGTAGTTAAAAGGAACGGTTTGGTTATAGCAAAGACTGTAGATGTATTTACACCGATTGTTGATGACCCCTACTTACAAGGAAGAGTGGCAGCGTGCAATTCAACAAGTGACATCTATGCAATGGGGCTTTTAGATATTGTTGGGGTTTTGGTAATTTTAGGTATTCCTGAGAATTTACCAATAGATACTGCAAAAGAGATGTTAAGGGGATTCCAAGATTTTTGTAGGGAAAACGACACATCAATAATTGGTGGACATACAATAATGAACCCCTGGCCGTTAATAGGTGGGGCAGTGACTGGTGTAGGAAGGGAAGAAGATGTCCTAACAAAGGCAGGGGCAAAGATTGGAGATATTTTAATACTAACAAAACCATTGGGAACACAAACTGCTATGGCATTGTCAAGGGTTCCAAAGGACTTTAGGGGTATGCTTGGTGTGAGTGAGGATGAAGAAGAATACATAGTAAATAAGGCAATAGAACTAATGACAACATCAAACAGAACTGCCTTAATATCCCTTAGAAATGTTGAGGAAAAGGTTGGAGAAAAGATTGCAAATGCCTTGACAGATGTTACTGGTTTTGGTATTTTAGGGCATGCAAATGAAATGGCAGAAAACAGTGGGGTTGTAATTGAGATAAACAAACTCCCAACAATCAAAAAAACACCAGAACTCAGCAAAATGTTTGGTCATCCATTGTTAGAAGGATATGGAGCAGAAACAGCAGGGGGATTATTAATCTCAGTAAAAGAGAGATACAAAGAAGAACTCATTGACGAGTTGATGAAAAACAACTGCTATGCATTTGAGGTTGGTGAAGTTGTAGGTGAGAATAGGGAAGGAAGAGCATACTTAAAGAACCCCAAGATCATTGAAATCTAATCGGTGCTGGGAAGTTAAAAAATAAAATTCCAAAAAAGATAGAACGCTTAAGGGGATACACCGAACCCATTTTGGGAGGTGTATCATTAAATAAAATAGGAATTTTATAAAAATTAACAACATAATGGTGAAAATATGCATCTCGTTGGTGTTTTAAGTATAGGAAAAGATATCATAAAAGCAAACAAAAAATTGGCAGATAAGAATAGGAAAAAATTAAATGAACATAACGTTGTGGCATTTGATTTTATGGGAGCAATTGGTAGTGGAAAAACAGCCCTTATAGAGTACTTAATTGATAGATTAAAAGACAAATATAAAATAGGTTGCATTGCTGGGGATATTATAGCAAAATTTGACGCTGGAAGAATGGAAAGACATGGGGTTAAAGTTATCCCTCTTAACACTGGAAAAGAATGCCACTTAGATGCCCATTTGGTAGGTCATGCCCTCCAAGATCTAAATTTGGATGAAATAGACATATTATTTATTGAAAATGTCGGTAATTTAATCTGTCCAGCGGATTTTGATTTGGGAACACATAAGAGGGTTATCGTTGTTAGTGTAACAGAAGGGGATGATACTGTTGAAAAACACCCTCTCATCTTCAAAACCGCTGATTTAGCAATTATCAACAAGATAGATTTGGCTGATGCTGTTGGAGCAGATGCAGAGAAAATGAAAAAGGATGCCAAAAAAATAAATGAGGATTTGGAGGTTATACTAACATCCCTAAAGACAGGAGAAGGTTTGGATAAAGTTGTTGAATATATAGAAAATGCAGTAAAAGAAGTCAGAGAAAAATAAATAGTGGTATTAATGATGGGTCTATCAAATCTTGAAGTAGAGAAGAGACTAAAAAAATATGGTTACAACGAACTCAAAGAAAAGAAAAAAGTTACATGGATTAAAATTTTATTGAGACAATTTTCTAATATTTTAGTTTGGATTCTCTTTGCAGCATCTGTTATATCTGTTTTTATTGGTGAGATACTTAATTTCTGGGTTATTATTTTTGTTCTATTTTTTATTGTAATCTTGGGTTTTATTCAGGAATATAAAGCAGAGAAGGCAATGGAATCTCTGAAAAAAATTGTTCAACCTACGGCTAAAGTTATAAGGGAAGGTAAAATAAGAAAAATACCCAGTAAGGAAGTTGTCCCAGGAGATTTACTGGTTTTAGAAATGGGGGACAAAATTCCTGCAGATGCAAAGGTTATTGAGGTAATTAATTTAAAGGTTGATGAGGCGATTTTAACTGGTGAGAGCAAACCCATAGTAAAGAAAAAAGATGATTTAATTTTTGCAGGAACGCAAATTGTTCATGGAAAATGTAAAGCTCTCGTTATAGCAACAGGTATGCAGACAAAATTGGGAAAAATTGCTGGAATGATTCAAGAAGTGGAGGAAAAAACCCCCCTACAAAAAAAAATAACAAAGTTAGGAAAGATATTGGCATTGATTGCCTTAATTGCCTGCGTAGTTATATTTATTTTTGGGGTTTTTGAAGAAGTTCCAATAGTTGAGATGCTGATGGTTGCCTTAGCATTGGCAGTTGCTGCCGTTCCTGAAGGATTGCCATTGGCTTTAACTTTAACTTTATCCCTTGGCATGCATCGCATGGCAAAGCAAAATGCCATAATAAGAAAATTGCTTGCAGTTGAAACCCTTGGCTCAGTAACGGTAATCTGCGCGGACAAAACAGGCACAATAACAAAAAATGAGATGACAGTTGAGAAAATTTTTGTTGATGATAAAATTTTTGATGTAACTGGAGTGGGTTATGAGCCAAAGGGGGAGTTTTTTGTTGATGGCAGGAAGGTTGATGTATATAAGGAGAAAAATTTAATTTTATTGTTAAAATCAGTAGTTTTGTGTAACAATGCCGTTCTTGAGGAAAAAGAAGGCAAATGGGGCATTATTGGAGACCCAACAGAGGGGGCATTAATTGTTGTAGGTACAAAGGCAAATTTATGGAAGGAAGATTTGGAAAAAGAATATCCAAGAGTGGGAGAGGTTATCTTTACCTCTGAAAGGAAGATGATGACTACCATACATAAAAAAGGTGAAGAAATTTTAGTTTTCTCAAAAGGAGCCCCAGAGATTATTTTGAAAAAATGCAAATTCATAAAGAAAAAAGATAAGATAGAGGAATTTAGTGAGGATGAAAAGGTAAAGATATTGGAAATAAATAAAGATTTTGCACGTTCTGCTTTTCGTGTTCTTGGTGTTGCATATAAAAAGGCATCTGAACTAACTCCTGAAAATATTGAAGAGGATTTGGTTTTTTTAGGTTTGGTTGCTATGATAGACCCACCAAGGGAAGAAGTAGGGAAGGCAATAGAGGCATGTAAAAAAGGAAAGATAAGAGTTATCATGGTTACCGGGGATAATGAGGAAACTGCAAAGGCAATAGGTAAGAAAATTGGGTTATTTGAGGAAAATAAAAAAATAAAAACGAAAATAAAGAATGAAAAACTTAAAAAATTTTTAGAGGATGGTGTTGTAACTGGAAGTGAATTAAACAAGTTGAGTAATGATGAACTTGAGAGTATCGTTGAAGATATTGTTGTGTATGCAAGAGTGGTTCCAGAGCAAAAGTTGAGGATTGTCAATGCATTAAAGAAGAAGGGGCATATAGTGGCAATGACTGGGGATGGAGTTAATGATGCCCCCGCATTAAAAAATGCTGATATTGGTATAGCGATGGGAGTTAAGGGGACTGATGTGGCGAGAGAAGCAAGCGATATGATTTTGCAGGATGATAACTTCTCCACAATAGTTGAGGCAATTAAAAATGGCAGGGCGATATATGAAAATATAGAAAAATTCACCTGCTACTTAATCTCAAGGAACTTTACAGAGGTAATTCTCATAGGTTTGGGAATAATCTTGCTTGGATTTGAATTTTTACCGCTATTACCGTTGCAAATTTTGTTTATAAATACATTTGATGAAGAGATGCCTGCAATAGCATTGGGTTTAGACCCTGCAAGGGAAGAAATTATGAACAAACCACCAAGAAAAGTGGGGCAGGGGATATTAACTAAAAGAAACTCTTTTTTAGTTTTTAGTTTGGCATTATTTATGGCAACTGTGGCTTTTTTAATATTTATTACCTCCAATCCAACAATTGGTATAGAAAAAGCAAGGACGATGGTTTTTGCCACCATAGTGGGCATGGTAATATTTAATACCTTTAACTTCAGGTCGTTAGATGAATCAATATTCAAAATTGGCATTTTTGCAAATAAATTGCTAATATTGGCAGTTGTTGTTATTTCTCTAACAACCTTATGCGTTATGTACATTCCATTTTTGCAGAGGATTTTTGAATTTACGCCTCTCAATTTAAAAGAATGGATTATTTGTTTGGTGGGGGCGTTTTCAACATTTGTGTTTATGGAAGTAATAAAATTATTCATGAGGAATAAAAAAACTAATCCTCCAATTCCTTAATATCCTCATAAAAATTAACCCCTCAGTTCCTTAATAATCTCATCAACAACCTCATTGGTCTTTAAGTTTCCTCCCAAATCAGGAGTTACTTTTCCTTTTTCTAAAACTTTCTTGACAGCGTTCCTTATTTTATCTCCTTTTTCTTTCATTCCAAAGTAGTCAAGCATCATCGCAGCACTTAGGATGGTAGCGATTGGATTTGCTATTCCTTTCCCTGCTATATCTGGAGCAGAACCATGGACTGGCTCAAATAATCCATACTTATCTCCAATATTTGCTGAAGGTGCTAATCCTAAGCCTCCAATCAATGCAGATGCCTCATCAGATAAGATATCCCCAAACAAGTTCGTGGTTACAATAACATCAAACATCTCTGGGCTCTTTACTAAATACATTGCAGTTGCATCAACTAAGTAATCATCGTAATCAACTTTGTCCTTATATTTTTCCCCAATTTCATTAAAAATCCTTAAAAAAAGCCCATCGGTAATTCTTAAAACATTTGCCTTATGTATGCAGGAGACTTTTTTTCTATTGTTTTTTATTGCATATTCAAACGCAAATTTTATTATCCTCTCGCTTCCCTTTTTTGAAATAACCCTCTCTGCAATGGCAATTTCTTTCTCTTCATCATAATACTCTCTTCCAACATAAACATCCTCGGTATTTTCCCTTATAATGACCAAATCAATATCTTTAAAATCATTAATTGGTCTTACATTTGCATATAGGTTTAATTCCTTCCTCAATGTTAATATTGGACTTCTATACTTCCCCTTATATTCTGTTGGTTTTGGGGAGGTTATTGCCCCAAATAACACGGCATCACATTCTTTTGCCTTTTCTATGGTCTCATCTGGGATGGCATCACCATATTTTTTTAAACACTCCAATCCTGCCTCAGCATAGATATATTCAAAATCTCCAACTTCATCCAAAACCCTAATTGCTGCTGGGACAACCTCTTTCCCTATTCCGTCTCCTTCTATTACGCAAATCTTTCTCATCACCAACACCAAAAATTTTTATACTTTATTTTTGTTATTTATAACACACTTATTTATTTATATCGTATAAAAATCATCATTATTTTAAAAAAATGAGGAGGATAAGCATGAATCCATCGGAAGTTCCAAGTTATGTAAGAGATGTTTTGATGAAACACCATAAATGGATGAAAGAGAGTATAAAGTTGATTGCAAGTGAAAATATTGCAAGTAGGGCTGTTAGAGAGGCGTGTGCAAGTGACTTCGCTCATAGATATGCAGAAGGTTTGCCAGGAAAGAGGTTGTATCAAGGATGTAAATACATTGATATGGTTGAAGAATTAGCAATAGAGTTAGCAAAAGATGTGTTTAATGCAGAGCATGCCAATGTCCAACCAACAAGCGGAGTTGTTGCAAACCTCGCTGTATTTTTCGCTGAGACAAAACCAGGAGATACATTAATGGCAATGGATGTTCCTAATGGAGGACATATAAGCCACTGGAAAGTTAGTGCTGCTGGAATTAGGGGTTTAAAAATAGTTCCACATCCATTTGATGAAAAAGAAATGAACATTGATGTCGATAAGATGATAAAAGAAATTTATGAACACAAGCCAAAATTAATATTATTCGGTGGAAGTTTATTCCTCTTCCCACACCCAGTTAAAGAGGCAGTTGATGCTGCAAAAGAGATTGGAGCAAAAATTGCCTACGATGGGGCACATGTATTAGGATTGATTGCAGGAAAACAGTTTCAAGACCCATTGAGAGAGGGGGCTGATTACCTAATGGGTAGTACACATAAAACATTCTTCGGTCCTCAAGGTGGGGTAATATTAACTAAAAAAGAATACGCTGAAAAGATTGATGAGAAAGTATTCCCAGGAGTTGTTAGTAACCACCACTTACACCACAAAGCAGGTTTAGCAATTGCATTGGCAGAGGCAAAGGAATTTGGAGAGGCATATGCAAAGCAGGTAATTAAAAACGCTAAAGCATTAGCACAGGCATTATATGAGAGAGGATTTAATGTTTTGTGTGAAGAAAAAGGATTCACTGAGAGTCATCAAGTTGTTTTGGACATAGTAGGTTCGAAGGATATATCCTTCTCCGCAAGTGAATTGGCAAAGATGTATGAGGATGCAAACATAATATTAAACAAAAACCTCCTTCCATGGGACGATGTCAATAAATCAGACGACCCAAGTGGTATAAGGTTGGGAACACAAGAATGTACAAGATTAGGTATGAAAGAAAGTGAGATGGAAGAGATTGCTGAGTTCATGAAGAGGATTGCAATTGATAAAGAGGATGTTAAGAAAGTTAGAGAAGATGTTAAAGAATTTGCAAAAGAATATTCAACAGTTCACTATTCATTTGATGGCGGAGATGCATTTGAGTATATAAAATTCTAAGTTATTTTATTTTTTTATCATTTAATTCTTTTAGGACTTTCGCAAATACATTTAAATACTTAGATTAACAATAAACCAGTTTCTTTACATAAAG
>NZ_AGJL01000060.1 GCF_000243455.1 Methanotorris formicicus Mc-S-70
TATTTTAGAGAAATTAGAATCGATAAAAGATTACTTGGTATGAGTTTAGAAGAGAACTAAATCGAATAGCCGTTGGGAATGCCATAATCTCTTTATGTAAAGAAGCTGGTTTATTGTTAATCTAAGTATTTAAATGTATTTGCGAAAGTCCTACCCAGATTTTCCATTTACAATAACCTTCCCATTTTTCATCAGTATGCCAGTGCTTAAATCAACGTTTCCATTTACAATAATGGTGACGTCTTTTTCTAATCTTGCTCCAACAGTGTCTCTAACAATTTTATCATTAATAATTAATTCATCATTCTTGAATTTATTTGGTTTTAGAAGTTTTTCGTTATGTCTTTTTTCAACGAATTCAGTAATGGATATAAATTTTCTATATCCTTCAATATCACTCTCAACTTCAATTACATTGCCTATTGGCTCTTTTATGGTGGATTTCTCATTGACATAAACCGTTCCAGAGACCATACTGATGCCAAACCTTGTGTCAATGTTCCCATCAATAACTACTGTTCCTACTTCAATTTTTCCTCCCTTTCCTCCAAAGTATTTCAAATCTGCTCCCATAGAAGAGCAGAATTTCTTCCCAACATTTCCTTTTATATAGACAACTCCTTTATTTTTTAGATGTTCAACCAAATCTTTGTAGGTTATGTCATCAACTACTTTTTGGTTGTGGTCAAAGTTGCTTTGCCATATAAAGTTGTATGTAAAATCGCATAAGCAATCCAGTGGCTTTTCTAATTTTATTGTTAAAATATCCTTATCTTTTAAAAAATCTTCAATGGATTTCTTTTTTAATTTTTTGAATATACCAAAAACCATAATACCCACCAATAAACAACACTAAAAAATATTCTGTAAAAAATCTCTAATAAAATTATCGATTTAGAATTATTAAAAAAGGCAGAAAATAATAAAAAATAGGTAAATAAAAAGAGTAAAAAATGTGAAATTATTTATAGAGCATCTTTTCCTCTTTCTCCGGTTCTTACCCTTACAACTTCCTCTACTGGAACGACAAATATCTTACCATCTCCAAACTCTCCTGTTTTAGCATTTTCGCAAATTATACCAATGAATTTCTCTACATCCTCATCGTTGACAACCATCTCAAGTTTTACCTTTGGCAATAAATCAACAACGTATTCTCTCCCCCTGTATCTCTCAACAATTCCTCCTTGGACTCCTCTTCCTTTAACCTCACTAACTGTTAAACCTTTACATCCTTCTTTGATTAATGCATTTTTTACATCCTCTAACTTTGAAGTTCTTATAATTGCCTCTATCTTTTTCATAATATCCCCCTAAAACTAAAATTAAAACTAAAAATAAATAAAATTAAAAAGTTTTTTAGTCATTTGTGTATGCACTTACCTGTAACACTCCTTCATCCAACCCAACTTCTTCAGATTCTTTTGGAACTCTCAAGCCAATGGTTGCATCTAATCCTTTGTAGATAATTGCTCCACCAACGATTGCAATTAAACCTATCACAACTGCCCCTAACACTTGCCCAACAAATGATGTTGTTGGTTCTCTCAACAAGAATGGAATTCCTGCACATATAACCCCAATTAAACCACTCATTGCGTGGACTGGTCCGATAGCACAAACGTCATCAATTTTCAATTTCTCTTCAATAAATTTGAATGTGAATGGTTGTTGCAAACCTGCCAATAATCCAACAATTAAAGCCCCTATTGGAGTGAATAAATCTACTCCACTACAAACAGCAACTAACCCTGCACACATACCGTTTGCAGTGTAGAGTGGGTCATTTCTTGAACTTAATGCCCCACCAATGATACCTCCAGCAAGAGCCATTGTTGTTGCTACTGCGACTCTTGTTAATTCCAAACCGTCTCCAACACTTGCCGCACTTCCAATGTTGAATCCATACCATCCAAATGCCAATATAAATGCCCCTAAAACTGCCAATGGGATGTTATGTCCTGGAAGTGCCTGCGGAATGCCATTTATATACTTTTTAACTCTTGGCCCCAATGCCCATGCAGCCATTAAACCAACCAAACCACCAAACAAGTGGACTGCTCCACTTCCTGCATAGTCGTGGAAGGCAATTCCTAACGCCTCAAATCCTCCGCCCCATACTAAACGCTCAACAATTGGATATAAAATACCTCCAACAATTAAAGCCCCAATGAAGTATGGAAGGATTTTTATTCTCTCTGCAACTCCTCCTGTTATGATTGTTACTGCAGCAGCAGCGAACATGACCATCTTCATGAACCATGCTCCTAATTCAGCATCAAATCCTCCAAATATCAAAGGTATTATATTTTCAAATCCATAGGATATTCCATAACCAATAGCCAAATAACCAATAAACACTGCCGCTAAGTCCAACAATTTCAAAACACAATGATAAGCAGCATTTCTGTGGCTAAACTGACCAATTTCTAACGCTATAAACCCTGCTTTCATAAAGAATATCAACGATGCAGCCCATAAAAAGAAAAACACATCAATTCCTTCCATATTTCCACCTTATTATTTTTTGCTACAAAGTGGGACATTGTCGCCAATAGGAATACTTCTTCCTACATCCCAATTTCCTTTTAATGTATAAATAATTTATCACGGAAAATAGAAGCCGATTTCTTTTAACCGAATTTAGAATAAAAATAAGTTAATTTTGAGAGTATAAGGACATTAAGTTAGGCATAGAAATAAATATCACAAATTGTCTATAATAGATTATGAATAAAATAAAAACATAAATATCAAAAAGGATTTGGGATGTTTATGGCGATAGAGTTTGATATGATAGGTTATATTGCTGGAACATTGACAACATTTGCTTCCCTACCTCAACTAATAAAATCATTAAAAACAAATGATATGAGTGGGGTTTCACTTTATTTTGTAGTCACCTTCACTTTGGGACTTTCATTATGGCTTGTTTATGGGATTTTGAAGAACGACTATCCGATAATAATATTTAACATAATTTCGTTGATGTTTTGGATTCCAATAACGTATTTAAAGATAAGGGATGAATTAGAAAGAAGTTGAACTATTAAAGTAAATTATAAAGATAATAAGTTTTGAAGAAAGATATTTATAGATGTTTTTACAATATAAAAATAAATTTAAAAGCCTTTTTTTATTTCTTCTATAGATATGTAATTTCTATTTTAAAATTAAATTAAAGTTTGGAAATTATATAATCAACTATTTTTTCAAAAAATAAATGTCAAACAATAATTTTGGTGGTTTTATGGACGATTACAAGAAATTCATAAGGTGTATGATTGATAACATATTGAACGAATATGAAAAGAAAAAGGAGGTTTCAAAAGACAGAATTGAGCAAATAAAATCAAAGTGTTTAAGAAAATTTAGGTATTTAAATGTGGGATTTCCATTAAACTCTGAGATATTAAAATATGCCACTGAGGAAGAGAAAAAAATTCTCATTCCACTATTGAGAAAAAAGCCAGTCAGAACATTATCTGGTGTTGCAGTTGTTGCAGTAATGACATCTCCTGAAAAATGTCCACATGGAAAATGCATTTTCTGCCCAGGAGGGAGAGGAAGTGTCTTTGGAGATGTGCCACAAAGTTACACAGGAAGGGAACCAGCGACAATGAGGGGGTTGATGTATAAATTCAACCCATACGAGCAAACAAAGGTGAGATTGGAACAGTTGGAGAAAGTTGGACATCCAACAAATAAGGTCGAACTTATTATTATGGGGGGGACGTTTCCAGCAAGAGATATAGAATATCAAGATTGGTTCATAAAAGGTTGCTTAGATGCCATGAACAAAAAAATATCAAATAGTTTAGAGGAAGCACAAAAACTTAATGAAACTGCAGAGCATAGATGCGTTGCTTTGTGCATTGAAACGAGACCCGATTATTGTAAAGAAGAGCATATAAACCAAATGCTAAAATTGGGAGCAACAAGGGTGGAACTTGGAGTTCAGAGTATATATAATGATGTCTTAAAGTTTGTTGAAAGGGGACATACTGTTGAAGATGCAATAAAAGCAACTCAACTGTTGAAGGATAGTGGTTTAAAGGTTTCTTACCATATGATGCCAGGTTTGCCAAACACAACAGAAGAGATGGACAAAAAGATGTTTTATGAAATATTTAATAACCCAGATTTTAAACCCGATTTAATTAAAATCTATCCATGTTTGGTTATTAGAGGGACAGAATTATATGAGATGTGGAAGAAAGGGGAATATAAGCCATTAAATGATGATGAGGCGGTTGAGTTAATAACTTATGTAAAGTCCATAATGCCAAAATGGGTTAGAACTTCAAGAATTCAGAGGGATATTCCTGCAACGGTTATCGTTGATGGAGTTAAGAAGAGTAATTTGGGAGAATTAATTTACAAAAACTTAGGGAGAAAGGGCATTAAATGCAAATGTATAAGGTGCAGAGAAGTTGGGCATGTTATGTACAAGAAAGGCATAATGCCTGAGATTGAGCACATAAAATTATGTAGAGAGGATTATGAGGCAAGTGGAGGAACAGAGATATTCCTATCTTATGAAGATGTGAAGAATGATATTTTAATTGCTTATTTGAGATTGAGGATTCCATACAAACCATTTAGAAAAGAGATTGATGATAAAACTGCATTAATAAGACAACTACATGTTTGTGGGCAGGAAAAACCTTTAACAAAGGATATAAAAGAAATTACATGGCAACATAAGGGATATGGAAAAAAACTTTTAGAAGAGGCAGAGAGGATTGCAAAAGAAGAATTCAACATGAGTAAAATTTTAGTAACAAGTGGTATCGGGGTTAGGGAGTACTACAGAAGGTTTGGATATGATAGGATAGGAGCATATATGGGCAAATATTTAAAATAAATGCCAAAAATAATGGAAGTATTAGATTGTCATCAATCTTTATTTTTCTACTTATCAACTCTACCAACGCCCCAACAAAAGCCACAAAAATTCCACAAATCCCATAAGGAATGTATAAAATCAAAACTGCAGATATGAAAAATGCCAAAAATCCTTCAAGTGTTTTTCTTCCAAGTATCTTTATCTTTCCCCTAACGCCAACTAACGTTGCCAAAGCATCGCTAATAGAAAAAACCAATATTGCATAAAACACAACATCAATATTCTCTATGAGTATCATAGTTATCAACAATCCCACAGCAAACAATACTGCTCCTTTTCCATATTCGTTTTTCCTACCACACAATCTAAGGAGTTCAGATATTATTGGGATATGGTGATTTTTTAGATAAAAATACAAAAAAATTCCCACCAATGTCAAAATAAATAATGGGTATATTATATCCTTTCCAAAATAACGAACTGAAAAAGCGGTAAGGATTCCAAATACCATATGAATGAGTTGCCTATAAACTTCCCTCATAAATAAAACCTTTTTGGTTGTTATAGCCATTTGCAATTAAATGACATTTAATACCTAATTTAATAATAATTTGCATTTCGCAGAACGATGCCCCACCACAAAAAATTATTATAACCAATTTTTATTTTATAAATCAGCCTCTTTTATTGCATCATACAATGCATCGCATAAATAAATAATCTCTTCTTCTGTTATTGATAAAGGTGGAACTAAGATAACAACATTACCAATTGGTCTCATATAAATGCCTTTTTCAAGCAACTTATCTGCAACCCTGTATCCTGCTTTATATCCGTAAGGATAGGGTTCCTTTGTTTCTTTATCTTTTACAAGTTCTATTCCAACCATAAAGCCCCTTCCTCTTACATCTCCAACATGCTCAAGTTCTTTCAGTTTTTTAAGTTCACTGTGAAGAAGTTTTATTTTTGGTTGAATATTTTCTATTACATTTTCTTTCTCAAAAATTTCCAACGTTGCTAAAGCAGCAGAACATAGGAGTTGGTTTCCAGTATATGTATGTCCATGATAGAACTGCCTACTCTCTCCAAAATCTCCAAGGAACATGTTGTATATCTCATCAGTTGTTAATGTTGCCGCCAATGGCAAATATCCCCCAGTTATGCCTTTTCCAAGGCAAAGTATATCTGGCTTTTTTAATTTTTTTAGATCTTCATTATCACAAAAGAACATCTTTCCCGTTCTTCCAAATCCAGTTGCTACCTCATCAAGAATAAATATTATGTCGTTTTCTTTACATGTCTTTGCAACTTCCTCAATATATCCATCCGGATATGGTATCATTCCAGCGGAGCCCATTATCCCCCCTTCAAGTATAACACAAAATACCTCCTCGCTATGCTTTTCAATCAACTCAACGATCTCACTTAAGCATCTCATATCACATCCTTTTTCATTTCTTTCATCAGTGTCTTTAAAGTTATGGTATTTGCATCTATAGCAGTAAGGTGTCTCTGCATGATAACCCTTAAACAACAATGGCTTAAATACTCCATGAAAGAGTTCACTACCTCCAACACTCATAGTGCCAATTGTATCTCCATGATATCCTTCTTTAACTGAAATAAACTTATTTCTTCCCATATCACCTCTCAAGACATAATATTCAAATGCCATTTTAACAGCAATTTCTACCGCCTCTGCACCATCCTCTGAATAAAATACCTTTTTTAAATGCTCCGGAGTTATGTCTACTAATTTTTTTGCCAATAGTGTGGATGGAACGTTTCCACATCCTAAAAGTGTAGAGTGGCAAATTTTATCTGCCTGAGTTTTTATCGCTTCTATTATTTCCTTCCTACCATGTCCAAATAAATTGCACCATATGGATGAAACTGCATCTAAATATCTATTTCCATAGATATCAATTAAATAATTACCTTCCCCTCTTTCTATAATTAGGTTTTTTGAGTTTACATATTCCTTCATTTGTGTATAAGGATGCCAAACATACTCCTTATCCCATTTTTCAAGAAATTCTGGATTCACAATACCACCATTTGAGATTTTTGAGAATTACAGGAATGTATATAAATACAACAAAAATATATAATATAAGACCATAGTGACGTATTATGGAAGAAGAACTAAATTTTAAAATTTATCTTAGTTATCATCACTTTCAAAAATCTGCGTTCAAATAATGATGTAGTGATTGTATGCATCTAAACTATAGTTGTTTGTGAATTTTAGGAATTTATTCATATACCCTTTTAAATGTTGTATTTGTCTTAAATTTTAAAATAGGTTGTAAATCTCTCTTAAATTTATTAAGTATTTTTCAATATTTAATGCAAACAACTATATATGGAATCCTTAATAATAATTTAACTACAGATGACATTTAATGCAAATTGATAATTAAATAATGTACCATAAAGTATTAATAATATAGTAGATATATAAAGCACGTACTTAAGTGCAATCAAGATTATCTATATTTTCATAATCTTATGTAGGTTTCAATAAATTGCCCCTAATTTAATTTTCTTGGATTTTTGTATTTTAATTATTAATTAAAGAATGTTTGATTCAAGGAGGATATTATGGAAGACATATTTAGTTTATTGGGAAAAAAAGGGGTTATAGATATAATTTTTAAGATTAAGGAAGGAGTAAACACATTCACAACATTGAAAAAAAGCCTTGACGAGGAAGGTAAGGGTGTAAGTACAAGAACCTTGGCTGAGAGATTGGATGAATTGGAACATGAGAATATCATTCAAAAAGAATCTCATAAGTATATACTTACGAAAAAGGGAGAAGAACTTATTGGGATTATTGGGGAAGTAAAATCTTGGGAAGCCAAATGGAGAGAGGTTAAAATACCAAGGGTTATTCTTGGAATGTTGGGTGAGAAGAAATAAGGCGGTTGATTTACACAATTTTTTTGTTATATTTAGGTTAAAATTACATAAAACATAAAATAATAAAAAATAGGTAAATAGTGGGGAATATTATGAAGACAATCACATTTTCCATAGCGAAAGGAGGAACAGGAAAAAGTACTCTAACTGCAAACGTTGCTGCAGCACTGGCTATGAAGGGTAAGAAGGTCGTTATATTAGATGCCGATATTGGATCAAAGTCATTAACTCAACTTTTTGGAAAGGAAATAAAAAAATCACTTATAGATGCAATTAAAGAAGATTTGAGTATTGATGAAATATTGGTGGAGACGGATATTGAGAACCTTTACATAATCACAAGTGGAAAATCATTAGAAGATTATTTTGGAATTGATGGATATAAAGCGTTTGAAAAATTGATAGGGTTAAAAAAATTTGACTACTTGTTTATTGATGCTCCAACAACCACAACCGGTATAGAGACATACCTTTCCTTAGGGTTTTCTGAGTATTTCGTTTTGGTTTTGGATTTTATGTCTTTCGGTCCAAGTTTACAAGGGGCAATTAATGCGGCAGTTATAGGAAGGAATTATCTTGAATGTAAACCGGTAGGGTTTATATTGAATAAGTCAGATGTCATGGTTCCAGAGAGTGTTATAAATGATATTGAAAAATTACTCGGTATGAAATGCATTGCGGATATTCCAAGGAATGCATTGCTTGAGCAATCATACAACAGAAAAGAGATCTTATATGTAAAAAAGACAGATGCAAACTTCAACAAACTAATTGACAATATAGTAGATGAGTTAGAGGCACTTCCAGAATACAAAAAAACAAGTATCCCTGAATTATTAAAGAGAATAAAAGATAGTTTAATATTGTAATTATTTTCGCTTAATAATTTCATCTTTTGGCATTTTACTTATTTGTGAGAATACTTTTTTTAACATTTCTTTCTGTTCTTTTTGTGAAGGATATTTTACGTTATATTTTTTTAAAAGTTCTAAATCAACTTCATTACAATCATTTTTATCTTGCATATATTCGTCAATATATTTCTCTAACATTTTATCGTATATCTTTGGAGCGTATTCCAAAATCTTTTTTGTTAAATAAATTACCATTGTAGTGAATACAGTACCAATTAATACCATAAACAGCCTTTCTTCAACAAAATTTGGAATCACTTCAGCATACATATGTGTTGGAATATCGAGATACAATATACCTAAAAATGAGCCATATATGTGGTCAGTTGTGACACTACAAAAAGACAACGTTGCAGTTCCAAAGATTGATTTTATAGTATTTTTTTTAGGACTTTCGCAAGCATATTCGA
>NZ_AGJL01000061.1 GCF_000243455.1 Methanotorris formicicus Mc-S-70
TATTTAAATGTATTTGCGAAAGTCCTATTAAAAATAGAGTTTATTGTTTCTTTTAAATTTTAAAATAAGGTGAATTTTGGTTATTTTCTTCTTCTAAACTTTAATTTTTTGGTAACTAATGGTATTCTCTCAACCTCTAATGCATCAACTGTTGGATACACCTCAGAGATATATGCACTGAATTTAATTTCATATCTTGCCCTTTTCATCTCTTCTATCAAATCCTCCAATACAAATGGGTTTAGATAGATTTTATTTTCAACAATTTCAAATTCAACTTCATTATCTCTCAAAATTTCTGCTATCTCTTCCAAATCCTCTTTATTATCAAATATCATAATTCCCCTAAGCAATAAACCTTCATCTGTTATAACCTCATAATCCTTTGCCACATTTTTTGCCCTGTTTATAAGTCTATTCCTCAACTGGATGTTGTCCTTTAATGAGGATGGGCAGTAATTAATTATCATGTTTCCTTTAAAGTTTTCAGACACATATAGGGCAGTTTCTTCACTCCCCTTAATGGCTGAGGATATATCATCCTTAACCTCAAACCCTTTTGCGATTAAAGTGTCATAAGTTGTCTCTGAGAACTCCAACTCATTGATGTTTAAAAATTTAACCCCTATTTCATCCAACTTATATGCAAGATTTAAGATTTCTTTTTCCATGTTTGGAATAGATGGGATTTCAACTCCAACATCTTCAATATATTCCATACAGAGTTTTAATTTATCCAACAGAAGTTTATAATATTCTGTATTTGCACCTTCATTGAATATTTTTGTTGGATGTAGTCTAATTTCATCCAATCCTGCATCCTGCAATTTTTCCAATTTTTCTTTATCTATCAAATCTGGGGTTGTATATAGGTGGGCATGAAATTTTTCCCCGAACTCATCCTTCAATGCTTTCAAGTATTCACACGTCCTATCTATTCTTAAAAGTGGATTTCCACCAGTTATCCCTACACCCTTGCTACTACAAAGGTATGCCTCCTCTATAACCTCTTCAATAGATGTTATTTGCCTTTCGTTGGCATAAATCACATCTTTACCCTTTCTTTTTTCAGATAGTGGGCAGTAGTAGCAGTTTTGGTTACATAAGCCAGTAATGAATAAAACTAACTTCTCTCCTCTAATGCAGTATTGACAACCCTTTGGAAGTTCCATAACCACCACACTTCAAACATTTTGTGATATTCATAAAAAATTTTAAAAAATAAATCTAAACTTGTGAAATTTTAAAGAATTTATAATAAGTAAGTTCTAAATTTGGAGTGGACTGTTTTTATCAAAAAGATTAAAATTTAAGAAAAAATTTAATTTAAGAAGTTGTAATTTGTTAATTCTAAAATTTTAGATGATGGCTTATTCTTTTAAATAAAAAGCCATTTTTTCCTCATCTAAAATTAGCCCCCTCTTCCACTTAACAAATAGGTAGTATTTTTGGTCTTCTTTTAATTCTTCAACAATTCTTTTTGCTATAACTCTAACGATATCTTTATGTGTCCTCTCCTCAAAGTCCTTAAAACTTTCAAATGGCTTTTTTTCCCTCTCTTCAATTATTTGCCACATGTGTTTTTTTCCAATTTCTGGGAGAAGTTCTAACATGTGTTTTCTTGGTGTTATGCTTTGGCATTTGTTTAAAAAGTTTATAAACCTCTCTTCGTTATTTTTAACTGCCTCCATAACTACATATAACAATTCAGTTTTTGCAGTGTTTGTTAGGTTATCGTATTTTATCATTTTTGCAACATGGTCTATCTTATCCCTCTTTCCTCTTCCGATATATACTCTCTCTGCCAATCCAACTTCTATATCATCTTTTAAAATTAATTCCATCAACACAAACTGTTTTTCTCCAATGGCTTGAGCAATAGGTTTTCTCTCATGGATAGGTCTTGGATCATCGGAATATCCATAAGGTAAGTAATCTAAAACCCATGCGTAGTCTTCAAAGTCTTTCCTTTTTTTAGACTTAAAGTATTTTTTGACCATAATTACACCTTATACATGATTTTGTGAACATATCAATTTAAATTATTTAGTTTAATAAACAAAGGATATAATAATATTATTGCACATTTAAAATTTAAAACTTAATTAAATAACTTACAAAATTTTATATTACTCATAATATTTAATATTTAATTAAAATTTAGTCTAAAAATCATCATTTAAAACGAATTGAGGAAAATAGTAAACTTCAATTGTCATAAATACTTTTTATTATTTTATAGGTACTTTGCAACAATTTCTAAAATTTCATCTTTATTTGGTGGTAAATCTTCCCTATAGTAGATAACTCTTAAGTCATCATAATCTTCTGGAAGGATGTCCACTATTTTAACTGCATGTTTCTCATCAACCCCAATTTCCATTAATTCTTCAACCAACTTTTTTGCATCCTCAGGGGACAACTTTGCGAATTTTTGGAGGTAATCTAATGCACAACCATGTTCATAGGATAATTCCTCTCCTGCCATGTTTGTCATGATGGCCTTTGCCTCTGAAACTGTTATGTATTTTTGGCTGAGAATTTCTTTTCCTATCATATAATCCCTCCAATAATAAAAATTTAAAATAACAAAAAATAGGAATTGTTTATTATAATTTTATTATTTAACAAAAATATAAATTAAAAATAATTTATGCTTTGCAAGGCCTTAAGTGTTGTGGTCTTGCAATGATGAGTTTGTATTTTCCTCCATCTCTAACTCTAACAATGAATGCTCTACCTCTTTGTCCTACAACGATTCCTGTTCTTCCATGGTATCTTGGGTGTGGCATACCTTTATGGTATGATGGGTCAATGATGATATGGACATATTCTCCTTCCTTATATTTCTTTAACGCTCTTGTAATTGGGTAGAGACCTCTTTCTCTTGGGTGTTTTGAAAGTTTTTTTCTTGTTTTACTTCTAAATCCTTCACTTCTTTGTGCCATAATCAATCCTCCTGCGTGTTTTTATTATGTCCAATTGAAAACCACATTTAAAATTTTCGCTAAATTAATCATTTCATAATTTCTAAAAGAAACTTTAAGAAAGTTTCATCAAAGGGGTATATTTCACTTTCGTTAGAGAGAAGGGTATTGAAGGAAGATGAAGATAAGAAGCACACTTACATTGCTTAGGATGTTTCATCATGAATTTCTAAAACATCCAACTCTTTGCAAATACATTTTTTATTTAATATTTCGGAGATTGATGGAGATGTTCTTCCATCATCTCCACTTATAAGTTCTTTTATATATAGTCCTCCATCACAAAAAATCTTCATCTCAAAATGATTGTCATCTATTTTATGTGCCCAAACTTTATATACCTTACGGATTCTTGTTAAATCTGCCCTTCTATGTAAGACCCTCTTTGGTGTTTTTTGGTGTATTGTTAAGTTCTCACATGTATTAATAACCTTTTCTATATCTTCACTGGTTATTTTTTCCTCACACTCAACCAATGCACGATATGTTTTTTTATGTGGTTCATTTTTGAAGAAAACAACATCCTTCCTTTCACCGTACTCAAGGTTTAATATTTCCACTGTTCCACTCTTATTAACTTCTTCAGCAACCTTATTTAAATCTATTTTCCTTATTTTTGGTTCTTTTATTTCTAAAACAAATGGTCTCCCATTTCCTAACATTCTAACATCAATATCTTCCCTTCCAGCACCATGAAATACCTCTTTAGTTCCTTTTGTAACTTTCATGAATGGTTCTGCAATAATCTCTTCAACTGAGGTAGGATATCTCTTTCCAGTGAAGTTGCACTTTTCACATCCCTTTCCTCTGCAAAACCTACAATGCCAGTGCGTTTGCGGAATTCCTCTGACTAATTTCCTATATCTACCTTTTATGAATAATGGATTAACTTGCAAATAGATGTCTTTTGTGTATGGGTTTATGTGTATAACAATATCAGGATTTGTTTTGTCTGGTTGTTTGTTCATCTTTGCAGCAATGAGTTTACCAATCTCTCTCCCAAATTCCTGCCTTATGCTTTCCATATATGGTGTTTCTATTTCTTTCTCCAACTCCTTAATATCCTCTGGTATATGGGTTCCGACCATAAATGTATCGAATTCATATTCCTTTAATAATTCAATCGCTTTGTTTGCCAATTCTTCCATATAACTCTTTTCAAAAATTCCTTTACACCATGGACATTCTTCTACTATTTCTTCCTTAATTTCTTTGATTTTTATTTCTTTTAATCCACTTCTGTATAGGCATTTTAATAACCCTAAAATCTCATCTTTATTGCCACCGCCTTCTTCTATTTTCTTCAATAAAGATTCTAATTCCATACCTTTGACAATTTTTAATGCCTTTCCTCTCTCAAAGTTGTTTGTATGTAATAACTTTGCATACAACCTTCCAAAACATCTATGACATAATGGATACTTTTTTAAGATTTCAATGTTTATTTCCATAACACCACCAAATTTATTAATATTCTGAGGTAAATTATAATTGTTTGTGAAATTTACTAAAATTCATTTATATGCTAAATTTTTATGGTTGTTACTGGATTCAAATCTTAAAATAATTCAAATATTTCCTAAATTTGGATTACACCACATCTAACTAAGTTAATTGTAATAAGGTGATTTCATGATCATCAATGCTGATTTGCATATCCACTCCAAATACTCAGGAGGCACATCAAAGTATATGGACATAGAGCATATATTAAAATATGGTAAATTAAAAGGTTTGGATTTGATAGGAACAGGAGATTGTTTGCATGGAAAATATCTAAACGAGATTAAAAATTATAAGGACAAAAATCTATTGCTAACCACTGAAATTGAAGATATAAACAGAGTTCATCACCTTGTTTTTCTCCCATCAATATCAAAAGTTGAAGAATTGAGGGAGATATTAAAGAAATACTCAAAAAATATTGACGATGATGGAAGACCACGGGTCTTAATGGATGGAAAGGAACTAATTGAAGTTGTTCATGACGTTGGAGGTCTTATAGGGGCTGCACATGCTTTCACGCCGTGGACAAGTTTATATAAGTCATTTGACTCTGTTTATGACTGTTATGGAAAAAAACCTGATTTTATAGAACTTGGATTATCTGCTGATACTGATATGGCAGATATGATTAAAGAGTTGAGAGACATTCCATTTTTAAGCAATTCTGATGCTCATTCCTACCATCCACATAGGCTGGGGAGGGAATTTAACCAATTTGAGGTAGATTCTCTTGGAAATTTGGAGGAGAATTTTGAGGAGATTAAAAAAGCGATAAAAAACAATAAGATTGTTGCCAATTATGGTCTTGACCCAAAACTTGGGAAATATCATCTAACTGCATGCACAAAATGCTATTTAAGGTTTAAGTTGGAGGATGCAAAAAGATTGAACTTTAAATGCCCATGTGGAGGAACTATAAAGAAGGGTGTTTTGAGTAGGGTTGAGGAACTTAGCGATGGGCAAATTATCCATCCAAAATTCAGACCTCCATACTACAAGATAATTCCATTGGCGGAGATAATAAGTTTATCAACAAAGAGAGGCATTGGGACCCAAACCGTAAACAACTTATGGAAAAAATTCATTGAAAAATATAAAAATGAGATAAAGGTGCTTATAAATGCAGATATTGAGGAATTAAAGGAAATACATGAGGATGTTGGAAAAACCATTGAGTTGTTTAGAAGGGGAAAAATCTATATCTACCCGGGTGGAGGGGGGGAATATGGAAGAATTATGAAAACCCCTCCAAAGATAAATTGGTATGTTATGCAAAATACGCTTGATGCATGGCTCAATAGATAAAAATTTAATGATTAATTCATAAATTTAATTGTTGTTTTTCTTTTTCCTTTAAAGAATGGGTTGTCCACAACACCCGATTTCTGCCTATAAATTACTTCCATATGTGGGTAGGCGATTTCAACATCATCCACCTCCTCTAATTTGCTTAAGATATTTTTGATAATCTTTGTCTTTACGGTTGCCCATTCAAACACATTAACCAAATATCTAACCTTTATCTCAACACCATTATCTATAAAACGCATCCTTATAACTGGTTTGTCATAGATTTTTGATTTTGGGAAAATCCTTGGTTTATTCTTCCAAATCTTTGCTAATTTTCTCATCTCTTTACCAACGACTTCATCACACGCCTCAAGGATTAATTTCTCTGCTTTTCTCCAATCACTCTCATAGGTTATGGTAACTTTAACATTATCCCACACATAGGGTGAACCTTTTGAAAAATTAATAACAGGATTTGTTAATATGTATGAATTTGGTATGTTCAAACTCCTACCTGTTGGTTCTCCATCAACTTCTCTCAAACTTACATACATTGTGCCTATTTTATAGACATCTCCTCCTCCAATATCCTTTATGTAAATCCTATCGTTAATTTTAAAGGGGTGTGTAAATACAATAGTCAACCACCCTACAAAATTCATAATTGGTTTTTGCAAAGCGAGGGTTAAAGCCGCCCCCACAAGACCAAGGGACATTACAAGAGAGCCCACATCTTTATAAACAACAGAGGTTGCAATTAAAATAACACCAAACCATGTCGCATATTTAACCACTGAAGCAACGATAGGATATTCTCTTATATCCACCTTCTCAAAATACTTCCTTAACAACTCTAAGGTTATATCTAAGAATATCAAAGTTCCCAAAATCAACGCAATCAATATAATAATCTGATTACTATAATTCCCCAACTTCAGCAAATATTGGTAAAAATTTAACTTCATACTTAGATAATACAAAATTCCAAGTAAAATTACAACCTTAATTATAAATTTAGTCCTTAATATTAGGGTTTTTTCCGCCATAGTATCACATTAAATTAACTTTTAATAAATTCAATGACATAATTATAATTTTTCTTATCAAATAAAAATCTTTAAGTGAGAGTATGAAAGTATTGATGCCGACCATTTATTACCCTTTTATTGGAGGAATAACAATACATGTGGAAAATTTAGTAAAGCATATTGATGATTGCGAATTTCATATTTTAACATATCATAGCAATTACAACCAAAAATATGAAAATGTTGTTGTACATAAAATTCCATATATCCCAAAGATGAGGGGATTGACATACATGCTTAATGCCTACAAAATTGGGAGAGAGATAATTAGAAAAGAAAAGATTGACTTAATACACAGTCATTACGCGTTTCCGCAGGGGGTTGTTGGAGGATTGTTAAAGGGAAATTTGCCCAATATTCTAACATTACATGGTAGTGATGTTTTAAAACTTTCAAAATCCATTATTGGAAAACCTTTTTTTGATTATGCAGTAGGTAGGGCAGATAAAATCATCTGTGTAAGTGAGTTTTTAAGGAATAATTTAGGCGATAATTTTAAGAGAAAGGCAATTGTTATTCCAAATGGTGTTGACTTCAACTTATTTTATGGGGAGAATGATTTGGATTATGGTCTTTTTGTTGGCTCCTTTGTTGAGCAAAAGGGTTTGGATGTTTTAATTGATGCTATAAAAGATATTGATTTCAATTTTAAACTCATAGGGGATGGACCATTGTTTAATAAAATAAAAGAAAAAATAGAAAAGGAAAATATGAAACATGTTGAGTTATTGGGTAAAAAATCCCAAATAGAAGTGGCAAAATATATGAGGAATTGTAGTTTTCTTGTTCTTCCATCTATTTCAGAGGGTCTTGGGATGGTTTTACTTGAAGCGATGGCTTGTGGAAAGGCAGTTATAGCGACAAATGTTGGAGGTATCGGAGAGATTGTAAAGGATGGATACAATGGCTTTTTAGTTCCTCCGAATAATCCAAAAATCCTAAAGGATAAGATAAAAATACTAATAAATGACAAAAATTTGAGGGAGAAATTTGGTAAAAATGGAAAAGAGTTCTCTAAAAACTTCTCCTGGGAAAATGTAGCAAAGAAAGTAAGATCTATCTATGAGGAGTGTTATAATAACTTAAAGGATGATGTTTATGATAAAGGTGGTTTATATAACAAAACGCGGTGAAATTTTAGCAAACAAAATAAAAAAAATTTTAGATTACTATTACTATGAAAGTGAAGTTATTTACTCAAAAAATTTTAAAATAAGTGGTAGTGAAAGGGGACTCATCTTTATAATGGCGATGGGCATTGTTTTGAGGAAGTTTATCGATAAAATTAAAAACGACAAAATGACGGATGCATTTGTTGTTGTTTGTAGTGAGGATGGAAAATATATCATCCCTATCTTATCTAACCATTTGGGTGGGGGAAACTATTTCTCCAACCTAATTGCTAAGAATTTAAATGCGAATGTTGTTTTTACTACTGCTACCGATGTTAATGGAAAAGTTGGAATTGATGAACTATCCAAAATGTATTTTTTGGAAGTTCCAAAAAGAAAAGATATTTTAAAAATAAATAAAAAGGTTTTGAATGAGAAGGTTGATTTGGTTCTCCCAAAAAATTGGAAGCCTATTGGAAAGGTTTTGAGTACTTATGATATTTCCTATCACAATGAGGATTATGTTGTTGTTGATGATATTATCTTAAAACCAAAAAAGGTTGTTGTTGGTGTTGGAAGTAGAAAAAATATTGAAGGATATAAGGTTTATTGGGTGATAAAGAAGGCGTTGTTTTTGAGAAATATCCCATTGTGGAGAGTCGATGCATTCTCTACGATTGATGTTAAAAAGAATGAAAAAGGCATCTTAGAAACGGTTGAGAATTTTAGAAAACCATTGTTTATTTTTGGTAGGGATGAAGTTAATGAAGTTTATAAATTTAGGAACGATTTGGAAGAATCATTTTTTGTATTTAAAACCATTGGAGTTTATGGCGTTAGTGAGCCAGTTTCCATATTGGGAGTAAAAAAATTAACAGGTAAAAATTTTGACGAGATTGAGTTGATTTTGAAAAAATTTAAAAAAGATGGCGTTTCTATTGCTATATCAGTGGGTTGATTATTTAACATTTACATTATATCCCAATTTATTTTTATTAACTGATAGTGTGATTTAACACTATTAAAAATTAAGACCAAAAA
>NZ_AGJL01000062.1 GCF_000243455.1 Methanotorris formicicus Mc-S-70
GCTATGAGGGCTTTCTTTATTTTAGAGAAATTAGAATCGATAAAAGATTACTTGGTATGAGTTTAGAAGAGAACTAAATCGAATAGCCGTTGGGAATGCCATAATCTCTTTATGTAAAGAAACTGGTTTATTGTTAATCTAAGTATTTAAATGTATTTGCGAAAGTCCTATTTAATATATTTAACCCCTTCATCTAACTTTTTATTCAACTCCAATAAGTCATCCGCAGAGATTCTATTTAATCCTTTTGGAAATTCAATGTATTGTTTTAGTATTTAATTTTTGATATTTATTAATTTCGAAATCTTATTTTCACTCAATTTTAAAGTTTTTTATAACTCCATAATCTCTAAATATTTAGTTTTCGTATCAAACACAAAAAATGCATCTGGAGATGGATTTACAATTAAAGTTTCTCCAATCTTATCTATACACCTACTCTCATGGATATGCCCACATGCGCAGAGGGTTGGTTGATGTTCTTCAATAATTTTCCTTACACTTTCACTTCCTACATGTAAATCTCCAACTCTATCAGCCATTGTATCCTTTGGTGGAGCATGGGAAACTAAGATGAAGTTGTTTTTTAGTGTATTTTTATCAATGTTTTTTATTCCCTTTAGAAATTTGTTGAATAACTCTTCATCTTCATATTCATTTGGTGTATTAAATGGAGTTCTGTTACTTCCCCCAATTCCAACGAACTTTATTCCATTGATTTCAACGCATTCTTCATCAATGTTTAGGTTGTATTTGTTTAGTTTTTCTATTGCTTCTTTTGTGTCACAATTTCCTGGAACTGTTAAGACCTTAACTTTTTCATTAACACCTCTTAAAAGGTCAATTATTCTCAAATTCCTCCCAAAGTGAGTTATATCTCCCGAAATTAATATAATATCTGGTTTATAGTTTAAAATTTTATCAAAATTTATGAATTTCTCATGTAAATCAGTAAAACCAATTATTCTCATCTTTGACACCACATGTATTTAAATTCATAGATTAAATTTGGTATGATAAAAATTTATACACATTAATTTAATATATAAAAATTTCTTGGGAATTGGTATTTCCATAAAATAAAAATTAAAAAATAGAAAGAATTTAGATTGTTGGTAGTTTGCCTGTTGCGTTCTCTGCAACTTCTCCTAATTTGTTTACAGTTGCATTTGCCTGTTCTCCTGCTGACTTTGCACTCTCTTTAACTCTTGTTGTGTAGTAGTATGCTACTATAGCAGCGACTGCAACTGCTGCTGCAACTAAGATCCCAATCTCCATTGAAACTTGCCCTCTTTTAGACATTAATTTTTTTACTAATTTCATTTACATCACCCATTCCATATTTTTCTGGGAACTACTTACAATATATATTATTGTGTCAAAAAACTATATATATTTTCCCATTACTTTGCATCACAAAGCAATATCTTAGCAAATCTTTTAGTACTATTGTTGGTTGATCCCAACCCCTCTAAATACAATAGTTAAATATTGTATTTTAGGTATTTATATTTTACTGTTAATGCGTATTTAGCAGTCATAATTTTCTTTTTCTTTTGATAGTTGTAAAATTTCATAGATATAATTTTTAAATGCTCCCCTGCCTTTGTTGGTTATCTTAATCAGCGTTTTCACCCTCCCATTTATTATTGATTTTTTTTGCTCTATAAATCCAACTTCTTCCAACTTTTTCAGATGATGTTCCAAGTTCCCATCTGTCAACCCCAACCGCTCCTTCAGATAATTAAAATCACAGTACTCCAAACCATACAATACCGCCAAAATCCTAACCCTAACTACAGAGTTGAATATACTCATGATTTCCCATCTATTCTTTTTTAGCATTATCAAAAAGCAAATTCTGCTAAAAACTGGACCACTATACTATGAGTTCTTATCTATTCTTTTTTAGCATTTATCAAAAAGCAAATTGCTGCCAAAAACTGAACTAAAGCAAGAATCAAAAACTGGCAATTGTAGTATATAATCATTGGAATTGAGGAGAGCATTATTAAAATGCCTAAAAACTGTCTTTTCCTCGATTTGAACAAAACCCCCTCAATACTTAACAAAAAACCAAACATGACTGCAACAACTATACCCATAATTTTTGGATATACATTTAATGCAATAATGGTCGAGATGACAATTGCAAGCATACCATAAACAACAATTCTTTCAAAAATTTTGTCAAAATACGATTTAAACTTCTTATACATTTTTTCCTGCCTAATAATTAGTATACCACCGATTATTGTTAGTAGTGGAACTGCAAAGAAGACGTTGATGGATTCATTTACTATTGCAACGTGTACTAACACGAACACCAAAGAACTTAAAAAATAGGATATGAAGTAAACTTTGTTTTTGTATTTGATATCTTCTGAACTGTAACTTTTTTCAGTTAGTTCTAAGATTTCTTTAATGTCCATAAATCCCACCACTCTTTTGTGGAAGTTGCGTTTGATAAGTTGTTCTGCGAATTTATGCCAATACCCAACACAATAAAAATTTTTGAAAGAATAATGAAACATATTTTAATTGAGAATTATAACGAAGTTTGAAATTTTAAATAGGTTTGTAATTTAATCACATTGTGCATAACAAATCTGTTCATTTTAAGGAATCTGAGGTAAACATATGTTACACATGTTATACATATATAATATTACTTACGTACTATATATATGATACTGAAAAATGTGGTGAAAAAAGAATATGTAATCTCAGTTTGGTGTAAAATCTAAAATTCGATAAATTCTTTTATTCTTTCCATCCCTTCTTTTATTTTCTCATATGAGTTTGCATAAGAGATTCTTATATGATTTTTTCCAACACTTCCAAAGCCTATGCCTGGAACAGTGGCAACCTTTTTTTCCTCGAGTAGTTTGGTTGAAAATTCCCTTCCATCCATACCTACATCAGGGAAATAATAGGCAGCAACAGGATTGTTCACCCTCCAACCGAAGGATTTGATATACTTCAAAACCAATCGTCTTCTCCTATCAAATTCTTTAATCATATAATCCCTTGCTTTTTTAACATTATCATCAAAAACTTTTAACGCCCCATATTGGGCAAAAGTTGTTGGTGCAATGAATAAATTCTGTTGTAGTTTTAGAACGGCGTTTATAATTTCCCTATTTGATATAACATAACCTATCCTCCACCCAGTCATAGCGTAGAGTTTTGAGAATCCATTGACTATAATGGTTTTTTCTAAGTTTTCATCAAGTTCTATTGCAGATACGTGTTTTCCTTCATAAACAAGTCCTGAATAAATTTCATCAGATATCACATATGGGACGTTTTCATAAATTTCTTTAAAAATTTCCTTTGAAACAACCTCTCCCAGTGGATTTGATGGGGAATTTACTATAACTGCTTTTGTTCTCTTACTTATATAATTCTCAATTTCCTCAAAATTGCAATAAACTGGAATTCCCCCGCAGAACTTAATAATATTTTTATAACATGGATAGGAGGGATTCTGTATTAAAACCTCATCCCCTCTATCTATTATTGATGAGATTGCAAAAAACAAACCTAAACTTGAACCTCCAGTTATTATAATATTGTTTGGAGAAACATCTACACCATATTCTCTTTTATATTTTTCAGAGAGTTTTTCTCTCAACTCATAAATTCCTAAACTATCTGTATAGTGAGTTTTGCCATCTTTTAAAGCATCTAAACATGCATCAACTATTGGCTTTGGTGTATCAAAATCCGGCTCCCCAATTTCTAAATGAATAACATCTTCCCCTCTTCTCTCCATGTCCTCACATTTTGCTAAGATATCCATAACTTCAAAAGATTCAAAATCCATAACTCTTTCTGAAAGCATGATATCACTGCATGTATTTTATTATTTGAAATTTTAGTATGATCTGCGACTAATTTAAACCTAAGTTAAATCTATTTCGCAGGATGGCATGCAATTTGAAATCAATATAACTAAAAACATTAAATTTAAATAATCTTATACCATTTATAATTGTTTGCTAAATTTTTTATAATTAATTTTTAACAAGTTTTAAATTAGCAAAGAATTCTTTCAAAATTTGGATAAGTAGGATAATAGAGTAAAATTTAAATGTGTTTTTCTCATATGTTAATAAAACATCATTTAAAAAACAATGAAGGTGATGGAATGAGGAATATCATTGTGAAAAAATTGGATTTACAACCAGTAGAAGAAAGACCTGTAGAGATCGTAGAGAGGAAGGGATTGGGGCATCCAGACAGTATTTGTGATGGTATAGCAGAGAGTGTAAGTAGGGCATTGTGTAATATGTACAAGGAAAGATTTGGGACTGTTTTACACCACAACACAGACCAAGTTGAACTTGTAGGTGGGCATGCCTATCCTAAATTTGGCGGAGGGAATATGGTAAGCCCAATTTACATTTTATTATCTGGAAGGGCAACAATGCAAATCCATGACAAAGAGAAGAATGAGATTATAAAACTTCCAGTAAGTACTGTTGCTGTAAAGGCGGCAAGAGAATATTTGAAAAAGATTTTAAGAAATGCGGATATTGATAAAGATGTTGTTGTAGATTGTAGAATTGGGCAAGGTTCCATGGATTTGATTGATGTTTTTGAGAGGCAGAAGAATAAAGTTCCACTTTCAAACGATACATCATTTGGAGTTGGATATGCACCATTATCAACAACCGAAAAAATTGTCTTGGAAACAGAGAAATATTTAAATAGTGATGAATTAAAGAAAGAACTTCCAGCAGTAGGAGAAGATATAAAGGTTATGGGATTGAGAGAGGGTAAAAAAATAACATTGACCATTGCAATGGCAGTTGTGGATAAATATGTGAAGGATGTTGAAGAGTATAGAAAAATTATTGAGGACGTTAGAAGTAGGATTGAGAAAATTGCAAAAGAAATTGCAAAGGATTATGAAGTTGAGATTCACATCAACACCGCTGATGATTATGAAAGAGAGAGTGTATTTTTAACAGTTATTGGAACATCAGCAGAGATGGGTGATGACGGTTCAGTAGGGAGAGGAAATAGGGTTAATGGTTTAATAACACCATTTAGACCTATGAGTATGGAAGCGGCAAGTGGTAAAAACCCAATAAACCACGTAGGGAAGATTTACAACATATTGGCTAACTTGATAGCAAATGACATTGCAAAATTAGATGGTGTTAAGGAGTGCTATGTAAGAATATTGAGCCAGATTGGTAAGCCAATTGACCAACCAAAGGCATTGGATATTGAGATTATTACTGAAGAAGGATACAAATTAGAGTATATCGAACCTAAAGCAAAAGAGATAGCAAACAAATGGCTTGACAACATCATGGAAGTTACAGAAATGATTATAGAAGGAAAGGTGACTACATTCTAAATTTTAATCAATTATATTGAATCTTCTCCTTATTCCCTCATATAAGTCAATAACATTTCCATTCAAAAATGCAGACATTGTATATATAACTCCAGGGGGAAGAATATTTGTTGGTGTCCCTCTCCTTACAAAATAAGCCCCATCAAATCCCAACAAGCCCCCAAATATCATTCCTGCTAATTTTGGAAGTTCCTTAAGTTCTTCGAAAGTTATAACTACAACAGGGTCATCTGTTGAAACACCAACATATCCAACACCATGAATCTTTTTTGGTTTATTTGATACGGATGAAGAGGCATCGTATCCAAACTTTTTTCCAATTTCCTCAACAAACAATGCCATTTCATTAACAATATCTTCTCCTCCATAAGTATCAAATGAAACAATTAATGCATCTCCATATTTAGAACCTGCCTTTGCAATAGCATAAGAAACCCCCTCTCCTGCATCCTCTGGATTCTCTGAGATTCCATTTAAATCATCAAAACCTTCAGCATGTTTTTTTAATATGTCAATGATTATTTTATTTGTCTCCTCAATTAAATTTTCTGGAACAAAGGAGGTTATAACAATATCATCACCAGTAACATTTGTTAATACTGCCTTAACTCCAATTTTTGAGAGTTTCCTTTTTATCTCATAATCTATCTTCTCATTTACCTTTGGATTTGTTGAGACGTCATTTGAGGACACATCAATCCCTATTGCCGAAATGTAATACATAATATCAACCATTTTTGTTTTATTAGAATTTAGTTTATTTGAAAAAATTTAACATACTCTTACAAATGCCCATTTTCATTATACTCTTTTTATATTCTTCTTCCCACTCTTCTCTAAATTTCCTCAAAACATAATCATCATATATATATTCAACATCAACCTTTGCCTCAATTAAAATTAATCCCTCTGCTGGTGCTGGAGGAACCCCCTCTCTATAGTTTACGTCTAAAAGTTTATCAATCCAATCAACTGGCTTTTTTTTACTTCCCACATAGGATAAAGCAGTTACTATTTTCCTAACCATATTCCATAAAAAACTCTCTCCAATAACATCAATAGTTATGAAATATTCATTTGCATCTATTTTAATGTTGTAAATTGTTCTTATTGAACTTCTTTCTTTGCTCCTATCTTTTTTTGATAAATTGTGGAAGGAATGTGTTCCTATTAATTTTTTGGATGCCTCTCTAATTAATTCAATGTTGTAATTTTCATTTGGCAAAATATACCTATAATGCCTATACTCTACATTTGGAATTTCATCTATCTCCCTATATCCCAAAACCCAAATACCTTTCCCTCTCAATTTTGAATATATGAATGACAGAATTGGCTTTTTATTTAATTCAACAACAACAAAATTTCCTAAGGCAGAGACACCCTTATCTGTCCTTCCCCCACTGAATATAATCTTCTCTTCCTTTAAATAACCACATTCTTTTAAGGCATACATTAAAACATCAACAACAGTGTTTCTGTGTGGTTGAGATTGGGAGGAATACCTTCCATCATAAGCGATTTTTAGAATATACATGAAATCACCAAATTAAATGATTTTTTGCAATTTTGGGATATATTAGTTGTTAGTGAATTTTTTTGAACATTATTTGGCATAATGAATTTCTGAAAGAACATTAAAACCATTTTTAAAATTTTAAATAAAGATTATTTAACCTTTAATTTTCATGGTGGTTATGTCCATTTATTAACGCGAACAATTATATAGTTCAATTTAAAATTTTCCTAAATATTTTAGTTTTTACTAAAACTCTTCATAAACCTATACTTTATAACCACGGGCGGGATGTCAATGTCCTTAACTTTCTCATTATATGGAATTGCCTTTGCAATGATGACCTTTAATTTATTCTCCTTTAATGCCTTTTTAAAAACCTCTTCCAACTCTTCCTCAGTTTCCACAGTTACTGCATCAATACCACATGCCTTAGCAACCTTTTCCAAATCTGTGTTTGTTGTGTGCGTTGGTTGATTTCCAGTTGAACCATAAGCACTATTATCAACAATAACGAGAACCAAATTTTCTGGTTTCATGTAGCCAATTGTGGATAAAGAACCCATGTTCATCAAAACTGAACCATCTCCATCAATTACAACAACCTTCTCTTGTGTAGATAAAGCCAATCCCAAACCAATTGATGAAGCCAATCCCATAGAACCGAGCATGTAGAAATTTCTATCCCTATCTTTAACATGATACAACTCCTTGCTTGGAAATCCTATATTGCTTATAACCAACTCATCCTCTACATGCTTCATCAATATTCTAATGATGTCAATCCTTCTCATCGAACTCATATTATCTCCTCAATATTTTTCAATTAACTCTCTCAAATTTAAAATACCTTTATGGATGGCAGTGGCTATTAAAATTCCATCAACTCCTAAATCATAGGCAACCCTAATATCATCCTCGTTTTTAATTCCACCACCAATATAAATTGGATTATCTACTTTGTTTATAATATTTTTTATCAATTCGACATTTATCCCTCTTTGAGTTCCAACTGAAGAGATATCCAATATTATTAGTGGTGTTTTTTCATTAACATAACTCAAAATCTCATCTAAATCATAGTTCATCAATTTTCCATCTTTAAAATCCAAACTTAAAATAATATCATTTTCTTTTAATAAATTTAAATCTTCTAATGTTTCCGTTCCAATAATTACCTTATCGCAAATTTTTAAAACATTTTGTAAATCATTTTTATCCTTAATTCCCGCATCTACGATTTTGTTCATATCTATTTTTTTAATTATCTCAAAATTATCTCCTTTCCCCATTATGGCATCCAAATCAGCAATATATACTGTTTTTGCTCCGTTTTCTTTATATTTTTCTGCTATTTCTATGGGGTTGGAGGAGTTGCATAGAACGGATTTTAGGGGTTTGTAATCCTCTCTCTTCCCACTTTTTCCATGGACTGCTAAACCACCCATAACATCCAAAACAGGGATTATCTCCATAATTTCACCAATTGCAGAGATTTTTTAAATTCTTAATTTGTTATGCATATATTACTGACAGTGTGATTACGAGAATCCTTTCTTTATTAGCTCTTTACTGCACTCTTTAATCACTTCATAGAATGATAATCCATATTTGTGGCTTAAATATTCTATACAGTTTGATACCATTGCTATAAACCTAACAAACCCAATATTGCTCTTTTCAGACGTTAGGTAATTTCCCTCAACATCTAAAATCGATTTATCTCTTCTATGCTTTTCTTCTATCTTTGGTCTCTTCATATACTCGCTTATTATGTTCTCTGCCTTCTTTTTATGGTTTGTAGAGACCAGATACTTAGGTTTTTTCTGATTTTCCATCAACACTGCAACGATTTTAACTCTACCAACATCGGGAATATTGACCACTTTCTCGGATAATCTAAACTTTATT
>NZ_AGJL01000063.1 GCF_000243455.1 Methanotorris formicicus Mc-S-70
ATTGTGTGTTTTATCCCCTTCATGATTTCACCTCCATATTTTTTTTGATATTAACTATTCGATATTACCAAATATTAAGTTTTCTATTAGTTAGTATGATGTTCGGAGATACTGTATTTTTACGAGTGTTATCATTCGAATATCTATAATTATCATGTGCGAAATAATTTCGGGATACCACACCTCCACAATAGACATATCGACCACTATACATACGGTAAAGCATTCAATCGAATAGATAATGCGTTTTTATCATCACTGCTTACTTTCACGTATATTATTATAGATAATTTACTAAATCAACCCTCCAACAAACTATATATAGCAGACTCTACGGGTGTTTCCATAAATAGATTATACTGTGAATGTATTCACGGAGGAAAGCGAACTAACCGATTGGTGTATGATAAATTACACATTTTAGCCTACTACTATCCAAAACAAGGTTATATCCCAATAGTTTCTGCTCGTTGGGGTGAAGGTCATAGTTCTGATAGTACCAACCTGTTAGAAATGGTTAAACAGGTGGATTTTTTAGATAATGAATATCTATTGGCTGATAGAGGATATGATTGCTGTGAATTGTTTGAATACTTACTACAACACAATATCACCCCAATAGTCAAAACAAAAGAGTTTAAATGGAATTACAAAGTCAGTAAAAGTTAGAAAAAACCATTAAAAAATCTGTTTAACAAATAGTGCATAATATATTAACACTAATTAAAGTATTAATATTAAAACATATAATACCGAATAAATCTACCAATTCAATTATTCGACAACCTCACAACAATCAAAAAGTTTATTAGTATGTTACATGTAAGGTTGAAGTACTATAAGTTTTTATATGCATTTGAATTAACAGATATCATTGTTATTTTCTTTGCTATTGTTAGTAGCAATTTATTTTAATAGTTAAATTTTTTAAACAATAATTTAACGACATAATCCACTAAATAAATAATTAAAAATTCTTATAATGGTGATGATATGGAAATTGAAGAGTTAAAAAAAATAGCAAAGAGTGTTAGATATAATATTGTAAAAATGGTTGGTTTGGCAAAATCTGGACATCCTGGAGGTTCATTATCTGCAACAGATATTATTGTAGCATTATACTTTAAAATTATGAAACACGACCCAAAAAATCCACAAATGAAGGATAGGGATAGATTTGTTTTGAGTAAGGGGCATTCATGTCCTGCATTGTATGCGGTTTTGGCTGAATGTGGTTATTTTGATAAAGAAAAACTCTGGAAGTTGAGGAGATTAGATGGATTATTACAAGGACATCCATCCATAGATATTCCTGGAATAGAGGTGAGTACTGGTTCATTGGGGCAGGGATTCTCTGCAAGTGTTGGGATGGCATTAGGTTGTAGGTTGGATAAATTGAATAATTATGTTTATGTTTTATTGGGAGATGGGGAATGTCAAGAAGGCCAAGTTTGGGAGGCAGCAATGGCAGCAGCACATTATAAGTTAGATAACCTTATTGGATTTGTAGATAGAAACAGACTCCAAATTGATGGCAATACTGAGGAAGTTATGGCATTGGGGGATTTGAAGGAGAAATTCAAAGCATTCGGATGGGATGTTTTTGAGATAGATGGACATAACTTTGAGGAAATAATAAATACAGTTGAAGAAG
Organism: Methanotorris formicicus Mc-S-70; assembly: GCF_000243455.1. Classification (NCBI taxonomy): domain Archaea; kingdom Methanobacteriati; phylum Methanobacteriota; class Methanococci; order Methanococcales; family Methanocaldococcaceae; genus Methanotorris; species Methanotorris formicicus. The sequence goes on from NZ_AGJL01000063.1 coordinate 1,655, forward strand.
CAAAGAAGATGAAAAATGGAAAACCAAAGATGATTATTGCAAATACCATAAAAGGTAAAGGTGTCTCATTCATGGAAAATAACGTAGGTTTCCACGGTAAGGCTCCAAATGAAGAACAGTTGGAGATTGCATTGAAGGAGTTAGAGTAAAATTTAAATTTCAATTTTTTTATTTTTTTGGTGATATGATGGTGATGATAGGAGCATCAATCCTTTCAGCAGATTTTGGGCATTTGGCAGAAGAGGTTAAAAAGGCAGAAGAGGCAGGAGTTGATTTTATACATGTTGATATAATGGATGGGCATTTTGTTCCAAATTTGAGTATTGGTATTGGAACTGCGAGATATGTAAGGAGTATAACAAAACTCCCTGTTGATGTGCATTTGATGGTAGAAAATCCTGAAATGTTTATTAACAAATTTGAAGGCATTGAGATGATAACATTCCACATAGAAACCTGTAAGTTTCCATTTAGGTTAATAAATATGATAAAAGAACATGGATCAAAACCAATAGTCGCCCTAAATCCATCAACTCCACTTGATACAATTGAATACATCTTGGGAGAGGTTTATGCTGTTTTGATTATGACAGTTGAACCAGGATTCTCTGGGCAGAAGTTTATAAAACCAATGATTAAAAAAATAGATAATTTAAAGCATAAAATATCAAAAGAGGACTATGATACAAAGATATTTGTTGATGGAGGAATTAACACAGAAACTGCATCACTTGCAGTAAATGCAGGAGCGGATACGCTTATTGCAGCATCGGCAATTTATGGAAAAGAAGATGTTAAAAAGGCAGTTGAAGATTTAAGAAAATCAGCAATTATATCAAGAATCGGGTGAAATCATGGTAAAATTAAGTGGAGTTAAAAAAGGAATGAGAAATGGTTATGGAGAGGCGTTAATAGAACTCGGAAAGAAATATGAAAATGTTGTTGTTTTGGATGCTGACTTATCTGGTTCAACAAAAACAAGCATGTTTGCTAAAGAATTCCCAGATAGATTTTTCAATGCAGGGATTGCAGAGCAGAATATGATTGGAATGGCTGCAGGATTGGCAACAACAGGAAAAATTGTCTTTGCCTCAACATTTGCAATGTTTGCCACTGGTAGGGCATGGGAGCAAATTAGAAACTCTGTTGCATACCCAAAGTTGAATGTTAAGATTGTAGCAACTCACAGCGGAATTACAGTTGGAGAGGATGGGGCAACACACCAAATGACAGAAGATATAGCAATAATGAGAGCAATTCCAAATATGGTTGTTATCGCTCCTTCTGACTACTATCACACAAAAAACATCATAAGATGGTGTGCTGAATACGATGGCCCTGTTTATGTAAGAATGCCAAGAAGCGATACAGAGATTATTTATGAGAGTGAGGAAGAAGCGAAATTTGAATTAGGAAAAGCAAAGATTTTGGTTGATGGGGATGATTTAACAATAATTGCTACTGGAGAAGAGGTTCCTGAGGCATTAAAAGCAGTAGAGATATTGAAAAAAGAAGGTATATCTGCAGAAGTCATAGAAATGGCAACAATTAAACCAATAGATGAAGATACTATTAAAAAGGCGAAGGACTTCATTGTTTCAATGGAAGACCACAACATCATTGGTGGATTGGGAGGATCTATTGCAGAGGTTATAGCAACCAATGGGTTGAATAAAAAATTATTAAGAATAGGTATCAATGATGAATTTGGAAAATCTGGAAAAGCAGGAGAGTTATTGAAGTACTATGGATTAGATGGAGAGAGTGTTGCTAAAAGAATTATTAAGGAACTTAAATAAATTAATTAGGAAGTTCTTTTTTCAATTTTTCATTTTCTTTCTTTAATTCTTCATAGAGTTTCTCATAACCCTCTGCGTTTAAATTCAACTCCTTCATAAGGTTTATAATAATTTCAAAGTGCTCTTCTGTATGCTCTAATAGGTGGAGGAGTTTTTTTACCTTCTTTTCTTCCACAATATCACCATGTTATTATTTTGTTTTTTGTTATGTTGTTAAAGTATAAATAATTTGTTGTTAGTAATATTTTTATATTTGGATATAAATGTGTTTATTAACTCCATTACCACTCAAAACCCAAACTCAACATTTTTATAGAATTAAATTTTAGTATTAGGATATAATTTAATTCCTATCTGTTTTAAGATACCTTCATTTAAATAATTTATAATTAAACACTACAAAACTTTCAAAATTAATTATAATAAATTAAAAATTAATCAAAATAACATTTTAGAGGGATAATTTATGAAATATATATTCATCACTGGAGGAGTCGTGTCTTCTCTTGGAAAAGGGATTACGGCATCATCAATAGGAAGGTTGTTAAAAGCAAGGGGATTCAAAGTTAACATGATAAAGATAGATCCATATTTGCAAATTGATGCAGGGACGATGTCCCCTTATGAACATGGTGAGGTTTTTGTCACAGATGATGGTGGAGAGACAGATTTAGATCTAGGGCATTATGAGAGGTTCGTTGATATAAATCTAACATCAAGGAACAACATAACCACTGGGAAGATTTATTGGAGCGTATTAACTAAAGAAAGGAAAGGAGAATACTTAGGAAAGACTGTCCAAGTTATTCCACACATAACAAATGAAATAAAAAACTGGATAAAAGAACTTGGAGAAGGTTATGATGTAACTATTGTTGAGATTGGGGGAACCGTTGGGGATATGGAAAGTTTGCCATTCTTAGAGGCAATAAGGCAGTTTAAAAAGGATGTTGGTAAGGAGAATGTCTTATACATCCACGTTTCCCTCCTCCCATACATAAAAACCGCAGGAGAGTTAAAGACAAAACCAACCCAACATAGCGTTAAGGAATTGAGGGGAATTGGTATCCAACCAGACATTTTGGTTTGTAGAACAGAGGTTCCAATGGGAGAAAAAATTAGAGAAAAACTTGCTTTGTTTTGTGATGTTGATAAAGAGGCAGTTATTGAGGCAAGGGATGCAAGAACTATCTATGAAGTTCCATTAAACCTTGAAAAGGAAGGCATTGGAAAGTTAATAACAAAAAAATTGGACCTTCCAGATAGAGAACCAGATTTGAGAGAATGGAGGGCAATGGTTGACAGGATAATAAATCCAATGCATGAGATTACAATTGGCATAGTTGGAAAGTATGCGGAGTTAAAGGATGCATATATGAGTATTATTGAGGCTTTGGTGCATGCTGGGGCAAAGAATGATACAAGGGTTAATATAAATTGGATACAGTCAGAGATTCTTGAAAAAGAGGATTATGTTGAAATCCTCAACAAATTTAGAGAAGATAGTGGGTTAGATGGTATCCTTGTCCCAGGCGGGTTTGGGGATAGGGGAATTGAAGGAAAAATAAATGCGGCGAATTATGCAAGGGAAAACAACATCCCATTCTTAGGAATTTGTTTGGGAATGCAGTGTGCAGTTATCGAATATGCAAGGAATGTCTGTAAATTAGAGGATGCCAACTCAACAGAATTTGATGAAAACACTCCATATCCAGTAATTGACCTACTTCCTGAGCAGAAGGAGATTACTGAAAAAGGAGGAACAATGAGATTAGGGGCATATCCGGCAATTTTGAAGGAAGGAACTCTTGCATACAAACTGTATGGTAAAAAAGAAGTTTATGAAAGGCATAGGCACAGATATGAGGTAAATCCAGAATACCATAGCATTCTTGAAGAGAACGGACTTGTCATTTCTGGAACTTCACCAGATAGTAGGTTGGCTGAGTTTATTGAAATTCCAAAGCATAAATACTTCATTGCAACACAGGCACATCCAGAATTTAAGTCAAGACCAAATAAACCACATCCATTGTTTGATGGATTGGTTAAATCTGCGTTATCGGGAAAACATAACGAATAAAAATCAAATTTAATTTTTAAACGTTTTTTTAATTATAATATATTCAGGGATTAATATGTATCTGCAATCAAACTTTTTGTACGGAGAGAATTTTGAACTAAAAAAAGGGACTTTGGTTATTGAGGATGGGATTATTAAAGGATTTACAAACGAGAAAGTCGATGCAACTAAATATAAAGGTATAATTATTCCTTCTTTAATAAACGCACATACGCATGTTGGAGATACGGCAATAAAAGATATTGGCATTAATAAAACTTTGGATGAACTCGTTAAACCCCCAAACGGGTTAAAGCATAGGTTTTTGAATAGTTGCAGTGATGAGGAATTAGTTAATGGTATGTTGTGTGCTTTAAATGAACTATTTGAAAATGGAATAAAATACTTTTGTGATTTTAGAGAAAATGGATTAAAAGGAATAAATTTACTAAAAAAAGCAATTTCATTAAGTAAATTAAAAATAAATGCAAAAATATTGGGAAGACCCACAAAAACAAATAAGGATGAATTAAAAAAAGAACTAAACGAAATTTTGAACAGTTGCAATGGCATTGGATTGAGTGGAGCAAATGAATATAATGATGAGACATTAAAGTTTATATACAAATGCACAAAAGATAAAGATGGAATTTTTTCAATACATGCAAGTGAGCATGAAAACTCTCTTAAATACTCATTGGAACATTATGGAAAAACAGAAATTGAGAGGATTATTGATTTAAAAATAAAGCCTAACTTTATTATACACGCTACTCATGTAACACCAAACGATATGGAACTTTTAAAGGAAAATAATATAAATGTTGTTGTTTGCCCAAGGGCAAATGCATCTTTTAATGTCGGATTGCCAAATATTAAGGTACTTTTGGAATATGATATTTTGGTAGGACTTGGAACTGATAACTTTATGGCAAACTCACCATCAATATTCAAAGAGATGGACTTCATATATAAAATTTACCATATAGAACCAAAAGAAATCTTAAAAATGGCGACAATCAACAATGCAAAGATATTAGGTATTGAAAATGTTGGAATTATTGAAGAAGGATACAAACCATCCTTCACATTTATAAAACCAAATAATACAATAAAATACTCAAAAAATATCATAGCATCAATTATCACAAGATGTGAAAGAGGAGATATAGATTTGAATTTTTATGAAAGATTTGTTTAATTTAATTTAAATCTTGAGCAACTTTTCTTTTGAATTCTAAATAATAATTTATAATTATTTTTATTTTGTATTTTATAAAGGAGTGATATCTATGGCTATTGTAAGATTTCATGGTGGTTGTCATCAAATAGGAATGTCATGTATTGAGATAGATACAAAAAAATCTAAGATATTGCTTGATTGCGGTATGGATCCAACAAACAATGCAATTCCAAAAGTTGATGAGAATGTTGATGCGGTTGTTGTATCCCATGCACATTTAGACCACTGTGGTGCAATTCCGTTTTACAAATTTAGAAAAATATATTGTACAACGCCAACAGCAGATTTGATGTATATTACATGGAAAGATACCTTGAACCTTTCAAAATCCTACAAAGAGGAAGACATACAGAGGTCATTAAATAATACTGAAGTATTAAATTACAGAGAAGAAAGGCAGATAACAGAAGACATAACCTTAAAATTCTACAACGCTGGGCATATCCTTGGAAGTGCTTCTATATGTTTAGATATTGATGGAAAAAAGATTCTTTATACTGGGGACATAAACGAAACTCCAACAAGAACACTTCTTCCTGCAGATAAGGATATAGATGAAATTGATGTTTTAATTATTGAATCAACCTATGGTTCCCCATTGGATATAAAACCATCAAGAAAGACATTAGAAAAGCAGTTAATTGATGAAATAGCAGAAACTATTGAAAATGGAGGAAAAGTTATCATTCCAGTATTTGCAATTGGAAGAGCACAAGAAATACTATTAATAATAAATAACTACATTAGAAGTGGAAAATTAAAAGACGTTCCGGTTTATGTTGACGGCTCTCTTATTCACGCTACAGGCATATATATGAGTTACTTAGATTGGCTAAACCCAAAATTAAAAAATATGGTTGAAAATAGGATAAATCCATTTGGCGAACTTAAAAAGGCAGATAATGGAGTATTTAATAAAGAACCTTGCATAATTGTCTCAACTTCTGGAATGGTTCAGGGAGGGCCAGTTTTACAGTATTTGAGTTTATTAAAAAGCCCAAAAAACAAATTGATATTAACTGGTTATCAAGCAGAAGGCACACTTGGAAGAGCGTTGGAGGAAGGTGTTGAAGAAATAACGCCATTTAAAAACAAAATTCCAGTAAGGGGTAAAGTTGTAAAGATAGAGTTCTCAGCACATGGGGATTATAACTCACTTGTAAGATATATCAAAAAAATCCCAACACCAAAAAAGGCATTTGTTGTACATGGGGAAAGATATCAGGCATTATCCTTTGCAATGACAATATGGAAATCTTTAAAGATCCCAACATTCGCTCCAGTAAATGGAAGTATCCTTCCGCTATAAGAGGATACTGAGCGTAGCGAGGTATCCTATTCCTTTTTGATGAAACTTTTTTAAACTGATAGTGTGATACACTGTCAGTTAGTAAAATTTAAATACGACCTAAATTTAAGAATATTTTTTGTAAAACCTATACAATTCTGAAGTAGTATGGTGATACCATGAGAAAATTCTTAGTTATTGGGGTCTTCCCGATGTGAGCATATATGAGTTTTTATACTTATAGAAGAGTTTT
>NZ_AGJL01000064.1 GCF_000243455.1 Methanotorris formicicus Mc-S-70
ATCTAAGGAAAGTAGGATATGTCAAACTCTTCTGCCTTTACAAAAACGGAAAGGCAGTATATTATATAACGAATAACCTATTTATGAGTTCGGAGAATTCAAGAGGTCAAAACGCCTCTTGGAGAATCGAAGAGTTCCACAGAGGAGTTAAACAGTGCTGCAATATTGGAAATTTCTTCGTTAGAAAAAGATTTCCAGTATTAGGACATATTTCGTTAGCTATGAGGGCTTTCTTTATTTTAGAGAAAATTAGAATCGATAAAAAGATTACTTGGTATGAGTTTAGAAGAGAACTAAATCGAATAGCCGTTGGGAATGCCATAATCTCTTTATGTAAAGAAACTGGTTTATTGTTAATCTAAGTATTTAAATGTATTTGCGAAAGTCCTATAAAATTTATATGGATTTTGTACTCTTTCATAATACATTTTAAATACTTATTATAGGCATTCGCATAAAAAGATATATATACATTTAAATACAAAATTTATATTGGAGGTGGGGGTATGATTTTGAAATCTGAGGAGGATTTTGATAACAATTTTGTAAATGAAATTATTGAAACTGGAAAAGGTATTTTAGGGGAGGAGCACGTTGCTTCTTTTAAAGCATGTTACCAATGCGGAACATGCACTGGAAGTTGTCCAAGTGGTAGAATAACTGCCTTTAAAACAAGGAAGTTAATAAAATACGCTCAATTTGGAATGAGAAAGTATGCAATAGAAAGTGAAGATTTATGGATGTGCACAACATGCTATGAATGCTATGAAAGATGCCCAAGAGAAGTAAAAATCACAGATATAATTAAAGTGATTAGGAATATTGCAGCAAGGGAGGGGAAGATGGCAAAAGCCCATAGAATGACCGCATTGTATGTATTTAAAACTGGGCATGCCGTTCCAATTAATGAAGAAACAAAAAAAGCAAGAAAGTTAATTGGATTAAATGAGGTTCCTCCAACAACACACAAATATCCTGAAGTTTTGGAGGTTGTAAGGAGAATTATGAAGGATATGAAATTTTGCGATATTGTGGGAATATGCACAGATACTGCAGAATTAAAGCCAGTTGAATGGAAAGATATGTCCGAATAGGTGATTTTATGGAATTTACCTTTTTCTTGGGGTGTATTGCACCAAACAGATATCCGGGGATTGAAGCGGCAACAATTAAGGCATTAAAGATGCTTGGGATAGAAGTAGTTGATATGGAGGGGGCGAGTTGTTGCCCTGCACCTGGGGTTTTTGGGTCCTTTGATTTAAAAACCTGGCTTGCATTGGCGGCAAGGAATTTGTGCATTGCAGAAGAGATGGGCATGGATATAATAACAATATGTAATGGATGCTATGGCTCGTTATTTGAAGCAAACCACATTCTTCAAGAGAATAAAGAAGCAAGAGACATGGTAAATGAAGTTTTATCAAAATATGGGTTGGAATACAAAGGAACTGTTAAAGTTAGACATCTCCCAGAAGTTCCCTATTACGATTTGGGCGTTGATGCAATAAGAGAGAATGTAAAAAAGCCTCTCAATATAAATGTTGCAGTTCATTATGGTTGCCACTACTTAAAACCAACTGATATAAAGCATTTGGAAGGTTCTGAAAGACCAAAATCATTGGATGAACTTGTTGAAGCACTTGGGGCTAAGTCAATACCATATGGGGATAAAAATATGTGCTGTGGAGCAGGAGGGGGTGTTAGAGCAAGAAATCTCGATGTTGCATTGGAAATGACCGATACCAAATTAAGATATATGAAAGAGGCTGGAGCAGATTGTGTTACAGAAGTTTGTCCATTCTGCCACTTACAATTTGATAGGGGGCAGATTGAGATAAAGGAGAACTTTGGTAGGGAATATAATATCCCAGTAATACATTATTCCCAACTATTAGGACTTGCTATGGGTATGTCACCAAAGGATGTTGCTTTGGATTTGCATTTCATATCAATTGAACCATTAATTAAAAAACTTGGATAAAGGTGATAAAATGAAAAATGAAATGTTCTTCGGAGAGGGGATGAAGATTGTTAAAGAGAAATATCCAGATTTGTATGAGGCAATTGTTAAGTTAAACGAGGCTACATTCACTGGGAAAGTTTTGGATTACAAAACTCAAAAACTTATAGCAATAGGGATTGTTGCTTCAAAATGTGATGATATTGCAACAGAAAAGCAGATGTTGAGTGGGATGAAAGAACTCGGCATTACAAAAGAAGAGATTGCAGATGTTTTAAGAGTTGTTCTATTAACAAGTGGAATGCCAGCATTCACAAAGGCAATGAAAATCTTAGAGAAACTCTAAATCAATTTTTAATTTTTTAGGGGGGAAAGTATGAACTATTTCTGTGGAATAAATAGAATGAAAGAAGGGACTGATTTTGAGAAAAAACATACACCATTCATAGAATGTCCCGATGTTGTTAAAGGCGATGAATATTTTGAAGTTAAAATAACAACTGGTATTCCTCACCCTATGGAGGATGGGCATTTTATCCAGTGGATTGAGTTGTTTATGTCCAACATTTATTTAGCAAGGGTTGATCTTACCCAATTCATGAAACCAGAGGTAAAGTTGGTGGTAAAAGCCCCTTCAAAGGGTCATGATAAATTCACCCTCAGAGTTCTTATGAGGTGTAATTTGCATGGCATTTGGGAATATGAGAAAGAGGTCAAGATTGAATAAAGTAATAAAGGAGGGATAGGGGATGGATAAGTATCAATGTATGTGTGGATGGATTTACGATCCAGAAATTGGAGAACCTTCTCAAAATATAAAACCAGGCACACCATTTGAAAATCTACCAAATACATTCAAATGTCCGCAGTGTGGATTGGGAAAAAATGCATTTAGAAAAATTTAAGGTGATAAAAATGATAACAACAAATCATCCTTTATATGAGGCATTGAAAGACATCCAAGATTTTAAATTAAGATTAGTGGAGTTCTTTAAGGATAAAGACGTATTTCCAATAAAAAGTAAGGTAGAACTTGCCAATGCATTGCCATGTGGATTGCCATTACCATGTGGGGAGGTGGAGGCAGGAGAATTGGTAAAACTACTAACTGACAATGATTTTCCAATAAAAGACGCTGAAGATTTGGCAATGAAATTGGCAAATAAATGCCTAATTGAGAAGGAAAAAATGAATTAATGGGTTAAGGTGGGAACATGACATGGTGGAAATGTTCCAACTGCGGATATTTATTTGAGGCAGAGACAATTCCTGAAAAGTGCCCAAATTGTGGGGAAAAATGTACTTTTTATGATGTAACCTGCTACACACCAGAATGTGGATGTCAAGGTTATGACCCAAAATTAGTTGCGAGAAAGCCAGATGAGGAAAGCAAATTCTAATTTCATAAATTTTTATTTTATTTTTATCTTTTCTTCACAAAATAAAATATAGGGGAGGGGTAGTTATGTGTGAAAGAAAAATACCCGTTATTGGAGAGAAGTTTCCAGAAGTAGAAGTTAAAACAACCCATGGAACTATTAAACTGCCAGATTATTATATAGAGAGAGGAAAGTGGTTTGTTTTATTTAGCCATCCTGCTGACTTCACCCCAGTTTGCACAACAGAGTTTGTAGGATTCCAAAAGAGATACGATGAGTTTAGAAAACTAAATACTGAATTAATTGGGTTAAGTATTGACCAAGTTTTCTCTCATCTAAAATGGGTCGAGTGGATAAAAGAAAAATTAAATGTAGAAATTGAGTTTCCAATTATAGCAGACGATAGGGGAGAATTGGCAGAGAAATTAGGAATGATAAGCCCATATAAAGGAAATAATACAGTTAGGGCAGTGTTTGTTGTAGATAATAAGGGAATAATTAGGGCTATCCTCTACTACCCTCAAGAAGTTGGTAGAAACTTAGATGAAATCGTAAGATTAGTTAATGCTCTCCAAGTTTCAGATGATAAAAATGTTGCTATGCCAGCAAACTGGCCAGAGAATGATATAATTGGAGATAAAGTTATAATACCACCAGCATCATCAATAGATGAGATAAAGCAGAGAAAAGAAGCATCTAAAAAAGGAGAAATTGAGTGCTTGGATTGGTGGTTCTGCTACAAAAAATTGGAATAAATAAATTTAAACAAACCTTTTAAATTTGGTGTAAATTATGAAAGAAACCATTGTAAATTTGATAAAAGCATATATTGGGGAGAGTTTAGCAAGAAACAGATATACCTGCTATGCAAAAATTGCAAAGCAAGAGGGGTATGAGCAGATAGCAGAGATATTTTTATTAACTGCTGAGAATGAGAGAGAACATGCTAAATGGCTATACTATTTAATAACTGAACTAAAAAAGAAATACAACATTAATGAAGATTCAATAAAAGTTGATGATGTGGAAGTTCCAATTGTTTTAGGAAATACTGCTGAAAATTTAAAATCAGCGATTGAAGGAGAGCATTTTGAACATACAGAGATGTATCCAAAGTTTGCTGAAATTGCAGAGAAAGAAGGGTTGAAAGAAATAGCCAATAGGTTGAGAGCTATAGCGATAGCTGAAAAACATCATGAAGAGAGATTTAAAAAACTATTAAAAGAGATTGAAAATGACACTGTATTTAAGAAAGATAAAGCAGTGGAATGGGTTTGTAGAAAATGCGGTTATGTCCATTTAGGAGAGGAACCACCAGAAGAATGTCCATCTTGTAGCCATCCAAAGAAATACTTTGAAGTTAAATGTGAAAAATACTAATTGGGGGAGAAATATGAAAGTTGCATTCTTAATTTTCTCATATTTAAATAAAGATAAGCCAAATATGCCAGTGATGTTCCACACGTTGTTGTTTGCAAATGAGATGAAGGAAAAAGGGGATGAGGTAAAGATTATATTAGAGGGAGAGGCAGTTTTATGGGCAAAAGATTTGTTAAGTGAAAATCACCCATTAAAAAACCACTTTGAAAAATTAAAAGATGATTTTGTAGTTTGTGAGGCATGTGCAACTATGTTTAATATTAAAGATGAAATCGATGGAAAATTAAAGTTAGAAAATGATTTATTTGGGCATATAAGCTTAAAGAAATACTTAGATGAGGGTTATAGAGTAATTGAACTCTAAATTAATTCTTTTTTAAATTTTTATTTTTAAGGTGGTATTATGGTAGTTGAAATAAAGAAGGATATCTTTTGGGTTGGTGTAATTGATTGGGAAATTAGGAATTTTCATGGCTATATAACACCAAACGGTTCAACCTATAACTCCTATCTAATAAAAGATAAAGAAAATGTACTCATCGATACTGCAAAGGATTATATGCTTAATGAATTAATAAATGGAATCTCAAATATAATAAATCCAAAAGATATTGATTATTTGATTGTTAATCACGTAGAGAAAGACCACAGCGGTTGTGTTGATAAAATAGTTGAGATTAGTGGAGCAACAGTTATAACAAACGAAAAAGGGAAAGAAAGCCTATCCTATCATTATGATACAAAAGGTTGGGATTTTATTGTTGTAGATAGTGGAGATGAGATAAGCATTGGAAACAGAACTCTAAAATTTATAAAAACCCCAATGCTCCACTGGCCAGATAATATGGTAACTTACTGCAAAGAAGAGAAAATTTTATTCTCAAATGATGCGTTTGGACAGCATATAGCAAGTTCTGAAAGGTTTGATTATGAAATTGGAGATGAGGTTTTTGAATATGCAAAGGAATATTTTGCAAACATACTCATGCCTTATAAGATGCTCATCCCTAACGCAATAAATTCCTTAAAAGATTTGGAAATAGAGCTTATATGTCCATCTCATGGGATTATATGGAAAGAGAAAATAAATGAAATAATAAAAAGATATCTGGATTGGTCAAGTGATAAAGTAGAAAATAAGGCAGTTATTGCCTATGACACAATGTATAGCTCAACTAAAAAGATGGCTTATGCTATTGCTGATGGATTGATGGAAAAAGAGGTTGAAGTAAAGATTTATAGAATCTCAGAGACACCGTTGAATGTAATTATGAGAGAGATTTTAGATGCGAAATATGTTTTAATTGGCTCGCCAACTTTGAACCAGAATCTCTACCCAGAGGTTGCAAAGTTTTTATCATATATGGAAGGCTTAAAGCCAACTAATAAAATAGGAGTTGCCTTTGGTTCTTATGGTTGGATGGAAATGGCTACTGAAAAAATAAAAGAAGTATTCAAAAGATTAAACTTTGAAATCGTTGATGATGAATGTCTAAAAGTTAAATTTGTCCCAAAAGAAGAGGACTTAAAAAAATGTTATGAGTTTGGACTTAGGTTAGGGAATATATAGTTTTTATTTGGGTAATTTTATATTTTAATTTTGTGTTGTTATTTTTGCTTTATTTAAAATTTAAAAGATGATTCTTTTTTATGAGGGGGATAAAATGAAGGAATTAAAATTAAAAATAGAGGGAATGAGTTGTGATATGTGTGTAAATACCATAAAAAGACTTTTGTCAGAGTTAGATGGAATTATAGATGTTGATATAAACTTAGAAGAAGGAATTGGGGTTCTCCAAACGTGGTCAAATATAAACAGTTATAGACATTTAACTAACTTTTATTAAATATTTTCCATTATAATCTACGGAATAGACCATCAGAGGAAAACCTTCGGTTTGAACAAAATCCTTCGGATTTTGTAGCTCGAACCTTCGGTTCGATTTCCTTACTGGAAGCTTCGCTTCCACGTTTGGATTGGACGTCATCAGTTTCCCAAAGGAAACCTCTGCCCCTGTCGTGGTAACCCCCGAGCCACCCATAATTTTTTTAATTTTTCCTAAGCCCCTTTTAAAAATATTTAAACAACCAACTAATTGTCGATTAAAAGAGTTTAAACAATTAGAGCAATAAACGACCTGTCCTTCTTGGGACTCCATTTTACTCCCGCATATAGGACAGGTTGTTGAAGTATAAGCAGGATTAACTAAGATAACAATCGTTTTATAGCTTATCTTTTCAATTATACCGCTCCAATTCGCTCTATCTATCTTTCTATTAAAGAGTTTATTTTTATACATTCCTCTTTTATTCAAATCTTCGACGACAAAAATCGCATCGGGAAACATTCGAGATAACTGCGTTGTAAGTTTGTGTAAAAAATCTTTAACTCTGTTTTTTCTCCTTTCGAATAATCTCTCTATCTTTCTCAAAGCTCTTAAAGGACATTTTTTAATCAGTTTTTTAAGCCCATCAATCTTTTTATCATAAACCTCTTTAATTCGATGCAACTCGGTTAAGTCAATCCTAATCCATCCCTCTATCGGATGGAATATATCTAAAGATTTTAAATTACAATCCACTCCAACGATTATCTCCTTATCTGAATAGTTTAGATTATCTTTGAAGGTTAAAAATGCTTCATTTTCCTTTAGAATTATTTCTCCGATTGTTAAATCTCTAACCTTATCAAAAAACCATTCATCTTTTATGTTTAATGTTAGGTAGTCCTTTCTCGGTTTTATTGTTATTCTTATTATGCCTTTTTCCTTATCGTATTTTATTAGGGTTGTTTTAACTCTAACAAATAGTCGCTTTACTATCGGTTTTGTTTTAGTTCTATAGCCCTTTTTATAGTTCGAAGCCCAACTTTCTAAGATTGAATACGCTGTCTTAATAATCCCATCGATGTAATGAGAAGCGTAATTCCAATTTTCTAAAAGTTCGTTTCTTAAATTTCTTTTAAATTCATTCGATTTCGGTAGTTTTGGAATGTCTTTTTTAATGTATTCAATATTTTTCCAAATTATATCTATGCACTCGTTTAATTTATCCCTACATTCGATTAAGAAGGTTTTAATTGGATAGTTATGCCTAACCTTATAAGACAAAACGATTTGATAACTCAATTCTTGGTTATTTTTTGATTTTGTTTTATTGGACATAATAATCGTTTGTTATTTTTATTTAATGTTTTGTAATGCCATGTATTTAAAGATTTCTT
>NZ_AGJL01000065.1 GCF_000243455.1 Methanotorris formicicus Mc-S-70
AAAGTTTATTTCGAAGCGATAAAAGAAATTAGGCAAACTCTTCGAGTTTGCTACTCGCTTGCTACCGCAAGCGAAAACATGATTAAATCGTTTATAGAGAGAACAAAGTATAAAATATTGAATAAGTTGAGAAAAAGCATTGAGACCAACTTCTCAAAGTTAGTTGCGATGTTTTCTAAGCATATTCACGCTGTAAGCAAGAAAGGGCTGAGTGTTGAGCTCTTACTCTTCACAATCGCTTATAATCTTAAAGTGTTAGATGAAGTTAATTCAATTAAATAAATATTTAAATTTGTGATGGGAATTACGGTGAATATATCTTAAATTCCACAATTTCACCTATTCAAACTCTATCTTTTTAAATCCACCAAATTCCTCTGCCATCTCCTTATAAACTGGCTTTCCTACCAAGAAAGTATAAATCCCATCTGCCTTTTCTTCTGGATTTATATCGGCAAATCTCTCTGGATAGAGAACCTTTCCAATGTAGTAAGCATCTGCTAACGCTGTTCCTATATTTGTTGTATAGAAGTTGTAAGGTAAAATTCCACAAACTTCTCCATTTTTAAATGCTTTCAATGAATTGTAGAACTCTTTATTTTTTGCATAGTCATTTTTAATCTCGCCCAATATTGCTTCATCAATGAATATAACATCTGGATTCCACATTAAGAGTTTTTCTTTATTTATTACTACCGGATTATTGCCATCTAACTCATCAGCAACGTTCTTTGTATTAACAGCCATGAATGGTGGATATTTTGGACATGTGCTTAATATTCCTCCCTTATGCCTAACACCTCCAACATATACTGTTGGTTTATTCTCATCTGAGATATCCTGTGTTCTTTCATTTAAATCCTTTTGACAATCTTTTATAAATTTAACAACTTCTTCTGCTCTCTTCTCTTTATTTAAAATCTTCCCCATAATCTTTAATGATTTAAACAACTTCTCGTTGCTAAATGTTGCCTAAACCCCACAACAACACATATTCTCCATATTATCCCTCATAATAATCACATCATGATAGCCTATATCCTCTTTTCAGATGTTAGATAGTTTCCTTCGATTTCTAAAATCGATTTATCTCTTCGCTTGCGGAGCAAGCGAGCAGTGAAATACTTAGTATTTCACCCAATCGATGTTTTCGCCTTGTGATAACAGGCGAGTTACGAAAAACCGTAGGTTTTTCGTTTGATTCTTCTATCTTCGTCTCTTTATATACAACTATCTCTTACGACCGTCCCGATATCTACATGGGATAAAAATCTACAATTTTGGTGAATATATCCGTGTATTTTTTGCTAAGTGGTTTTATCGTAGTATAAATCGAAATAATATTTTATTATTATGATTCTAACCTGTGCGAACTTATAGTTGTTTTAAAATAAGACATAATATGATAACTGCAACCTTCATATTTATTAATCCAAGGTTTTTTTGAGTTCTTCCTTAATCTCCTCAACTGTAGGAACTTTCCCCTCAAAGACAATCTCATCATCAAATGCAACTCCAGGAGCGACAAATATCCATTCAGAAATCTCATTTATATCTGTAACCTTTACTATCTCCGCATCTATGCCAAGTTCTTCAACTGCCTTTTTAACATTCTCATAAGTTTGATTGCATTTTGGACATCCAGTTCCAAACACTCTTATTATCATCTTATCACCCAAAAGAAGTTTTACCAACCAATATTTAAAACTTTCGATATATCGATTAATTTCAATATTTTTAAGAAACATTTAAATGTTTAAATGTTATATATTTGAATATGTAGAACAATATTGAATAAACTTTATATAATTTGCCACATAAGTGTATTTTATCTAAAAAATATAGTTGTTTGCGAAATTTATTGAAATTTGCTTAATACTCTAATTTTTAAATGGTTGCAATCAATTATAAATTTTGAAAATAAGATAAATAACTCTATGAATTTATTAGAGAGTATTTTCCAATTTCTAACGCAAACAACCATAGTTTCAATGAGGGATATTATGAAAATAGCAATACCAACAGAGAGTGGAAAAATTTCTCCGCACTTTGGAAGATGTGAGAAATTTGTTATTGTAGAAATTGAAGATGGTAAAATAAAAAATAAAGAAATAGTAGAAAACCCTGCTAGTGGAGGAATGCACGGAGTAGGGACAACTGCAGCATCCATTATTGGGAATTACAATGTAAATGCTTTAATAACACAAAATATAGGGCCAAAGGTATACAATGTGTTTAAGCAGTTGGGCATTGAGGTTTATAAATGCAACACAACATCAATTGATGAGTGCGTTAAATTATTCTTAGAGGGAAAATTAGAGAAATTTGAGTGAAAGCATGATAGTGGCTATAACTGGTGGAAAGGGAGGAACTGGGAAATCTACTTTATCAAGTAATCTATTTTTTTATTTTATGGAAAATTATTCAACTGCATTAGTTGATTGTGATGTTGAGACACCAAATTTGGAGTATTTGGTTAGTGAGGATTTAAAATTTGCAAAGGAGGTTTTCATTGAAATTCCTGACGTAAAAGAAGGAGTAAGTTATAACTACAACAATGTTTGTAAGGAAGGGGCATTGCTAAAAATAAATGATAAACTCATATTTATTGAGGAGTTGTGTAGTGGATGTAAGGCATGCGGCATAAATTCCAACATAACATTTAAGAAAAAATCCATTGGAAAAATTTACGAAAAGAAATTTAATGGCAGTTATTTAATCGTTGGAAAATCAAACATTGGGATAACTAAAACAAGTAAAATTGTAATTGAAACAAAGAAATACGCCCTATCAAAAAACTGCGAGATTAATATTATAGACACTGCCGCTGGAACTCACTGCAATGTTATAAGGGCATTAATCAATTCAGATAAGGTTCTTGTAGTTACAGAACCAACACCATTTGGGATTTCAGATGCAAAAAGGATAATAAAGATTGTTGAAAAGTTAAAAATTCCATACAAGGTTGTTTTAAATAGATATGGAATCAGTGATTTAAACGTTGAGTATGACTTCAAAATTCCTTATGATAAAAGAGTTGTTGAAACCTATTGCAAAGGAGAGAGTTTTTTGAAGTATAATGATTTGAGAAAAAATATTGAAGAGATAGGTAATTGGATTATTTGGGGATAAGATGAAAATTGCAGTTATTTCAGGAAAGGGGGGAGTTGGAAAATCATCAATTTCCACATCCTTAGCAAAACTTTTCTCAAAAGAGTTAAAAATAGTTGCGTTGGATTGTGATGTCGATGCACCAAATTTCAATCTAATGTTTGATGTTAAAGATAAGAGGTTAATAGAAGTTATTCATCGTGACTTATATAAAATAAATGAAAATTGTGCCTTTTGTGGAAAATGCCAAGATATTTGTCAATTTGATGCGATTGAGGGATACAAAATAAATCCAATACTATGTGAGGGATGCGGAAGTTGTGAATTAATATGTGAATATAATGCAATCGAACCAATTAAGGTTGAGAGTGGCTATATTTATGAAGGAAATGCTGGTTTCCCATTGATATGGGGAGAGTTAGAACCTGGAGAAAGTGGAAGTGGAAAAATCGTAGAGTACATAAAGAGACATGCTAAAAAATATAACTCTGAATTGGAAATTATCGATGGTCCTCCTGGTGTTGGATGTCCTCTAATTTCAACAGTTAAAGATATTGATTTGGCATTGTGCATAGTGGAGCCAACAAAATCAAGTGTTAATGATTGTTTAAGATTGATAGAGACATTAAGCTTCTTTAATGTTGAATATTTAATTGTTGAAAACAAAAAAGGAATAAATAATATAGATTACCCATTTAAAATATTCCATTCAATCCCATTTGATTTTGAAGTACCAAAATTGATTGCAAATAAAATTTTACTTTGCGATAGTGATAGTAAGGCATCAAAGGCGGTAAAGGAGTTATATGGAAAATTAAAAGAGTTTATTTAACTGACAATGTGATTACGATATTCCTTTCTTTATTAGTTCTTTACTACACACTCTTTAATCACATCATGATAGCCCATATCCTCTTTTCAGATGTTAGATAGTTTCCTTCGATTTCTAAAATCGATTTGTCTCTTCGCTTGCGGAGAAGCGAGCAGTGAAATACTTAGTATTTCACCCAATCGATGTTTTCGCCTTGTGATAACAGGCGAGTTACGAAAAACCGTAGGTTTTTCGTTTGATTCTTCTATCTTCGTCTCTTTATATACAACTATCTCTTACGACCGTCCCGATATCTACATGGGATAAAAATCTACGATTTTGATGAATATATCTGTGTATTTTTTGCTAAGTGGTTTTATAGTAGTGTAAATTGAAATAATATTTTATTATTATGATTCTAACCTGTGCGAACTTGGATAATCCCTCTGAACAGTTAAATCTTAAACTATTTATAGAATTAGTGAGTATATTATTAAGTGCTGTTAGCATGGCGGTTTTACCGTTTTTTAATAAGTTATTTAAGTACTACCTATTTCTATTTTTTGGTCTTAATTTTAATAGTGTTAAATCACACTATCAGTTATAACACTTAACGGAATTGAGATTTGGATTTTAACTGCTCCCCAACAATCTCATCAACTCTTTTCAAAAATTCATCCAAATGTATTTTTGGTAACGATGCCCCAGATGCAACATCATGTCCCCCACCCTCTCCACCAAATTCCTTTGCAACTTCCATAACCTTTCCAAGGTTCAATCCCCTATCAATAAGTTCCTTATTTCCCCTTGATGAAATCTTCACTTTTTCCCCCTCTTCATGATAACCTAAAACAGGTCTATCCTTAACAAGAATCGATGCCACTATACCAACCATTCCTTTTTTGCCTTTGAAGTATTCGATATTTTTCATCTTCTTTGGTTTTACATTTTTTAGTTCTTCTATAAGTTCCCTCTTATATTTTAAATAGGTTTCTTTTGCAATCTTTATGCATTCATCGTCCTCCAATGCCACACCAATACCAACGCTTGTCAGTCCCTTCCTTCCACACGCATTTAACAACTCAGATAAATAATAGGCATCGTTGACTTTATGCTTTATTGTATATCTATCAACAATAAAATCTTCTGGTTTTCTATAGAAAATTAATGCATTTGTTAATTTCTGCTTTTCTTCATGGGTTAATTCTTTTTTGTTTGGATCTATCTTTAAGTTTTTCAAGAATTTTAGACATTCTTCTTTGTTACTCAACTCCCTTATGTATGGGTTTGTAGAGTAGGTTATTGCCTCCCAAATTGGTATGTCATAGCAGTGGTATATTAAATCTTTGATTATGGAGAGATATCTATACTCCCTCCCCTCATTTAAGATAAATTTGTTGAGACCAATAAATGGCTTATGTTGCATGTCTCCAATTGCTCCAGTTATTGCCAAAACACTCAAATCATAAAAACCAAACACCCTTGCAACCATGTAACATATGCCGCTTGCTGAAACCTCTCTTGCACCATCGATTCCAAATATATGTGGATTTAGTTGCAAAATTCCATCAACTTCAACTTCTTTAACCTTTGGCTGATGGTGATCCAATATAATGGCGTTAAACTTATTTTCAATTAAATGTTCTATTTGCCCACTGCCCATATCACAAAAGATAAACAAAGCGTCATTATATTGCTTTTCTTTAACAAGTTCATCTATAATTTCCTTAGATAAATGCTCAACAATTGTTAGGTGAAATTTTTTGTTTATTCTGAGGAGTGTTTTCACCATTATTGCCCCAGAAGTTAAGCCATCTGGGTCGTAGTGAGTAATAACCCTTATAAGTCCATCGTAGTTTTCAATCTTTTCCTTTATCTTTTTTGCAACTTCTCCTACTTTAACCACTTTCTCCATCATAAGTATCCCCGCATATATCAATAAATTATATATTCTCTTGGTGATATAAATCTAATATGCATAAAAATCTTTGGTGAAAGAATGAAGTGTCCATATTGTGGTGGAGATTGTGTTAATAAATCATCAGTTGAGATATATTTAGATATGGTAAAGATGTTTTTTAAATACAAAGATGAGGATAGTGAAATAACATATAGAAAATACCCTACAGTTGGCGAGGTTGGAGAGTGCAAAAAAACCCATGGGAGGATATGGTTTTGCCCTTACTGCAAAAAACCATTTAAAGAAAATTACAAATTAAAAGAAGTTACAGTTCAGTGCCCAAACTGCAAAGAGATCTTATGTATCCCAGCAACAAATAGAACATTTTGCTAACTTCAATATTTTTATGGGGTAATGAAAATGGATCATATGACAATTTTATTTATATTATTGTTATTTGCATTTATATTTTTGTTGTGGAGGTATTCGGAACTTAGGGGAAAAATAGAGGAAAGAGCATGGCAGTTATTTGAAGAATGGAGGGACAAAGAACTTGAAAAATTATCCGAACAAAAGGCCGAGATGTTATTTGAAGATTGGAAGAGGAAATATGAGAAAAAGATAAGGAAAGATGCAATAGAGAAGAGCAAATCGGTTATCATAGGAAAGATTACTGAACATTTTGCTCCATTTCTCCCAGAATTCAAATACAATCCAAAAGATGCCAGGTTTATTGGTTCTCCAGTTGACTTTATTGTGTTTGATGGGTTGGATGAGGGGGATTTAAAAAAGATAGTTTTTCTTGAGGTGAAGACGGGAAAATCTCCATTAAGCAAAAGAGAAAAACTAATCAAGAAAATTGTTGAAAGTAAAAAAGTTGAATGGGACAGTATTAGATTGGGAAATGATTAGTTTTGTTAATCCTGTTATTTTTGTTATTTTACATATTTTAAATAACTGATAGTGTGATTTAACACTATTAAAATTAAGACCAAAAAATAGAAATAGGTAGTACTTAAATAACTCGTTAAAAAACGGTGCATCTCCTATGCTAGCAGCACTTAATAGTATACTCACTAATTCTATAAATAGTTTAGGATTTAACTGTTCGGAGGAGTTATCTAAGTTCGCACAAGTTAGAACACTAACGCCAATAAAAACTATCAAAGCATTTTCAGAGTATGTCTCGGGAATTCACAGAACGACTATCG
>NZ_AGJL01000066.1 GCF_000243455.1 Methanotorris formicicus Mc-S-70
AAACGGTATCGCCAGTTTCATAGCTCCACAACAATTCACCACTCCTGTTGAAAAAATATACTTTCCCATTAGTATTACCAGCCACTATATAATTCCCATCGGAGCTTATCGCTACCGATGAAACGGTATCGCCAGTTTCATAGCTCCACAACAATTCACCACTCCTGTTGAAAAAATATACTTTCCCATCATCTTCATAGCTACCAGCCACTATATAATTTCCATCGGAGCTTATCGCTACCCATATACCATTGTCAATTTTATCAATTTTATAGCTCCACAACAATTCACCACTCCTGTTGAAAAAATATATGCCCCCTCTTTTACCCTCAGCACGAGCCACGACATACCTTCCATCGGAACTCATCGATACATCTCCAAGTCCTTCGGTATCATATCTCCACAACAACAACTTTTCTTTGTCCCTATCGAAAAAATATACATATTTTTCCTTTGCGACGACATACCTTCCATCGGAACTCATCGCTATCGAGTCTGTTGGTGAGTATGTATCCCACAATTTTAACATTTTCATCACCTCTTTAAAACTCTTTTAACAGCTAAGAGTCGCTTGGATTGAGATTTCAGTAACTTCTACATATTTAGGAAAGAGGTTTTCTGTTTTACAGTATATACCCAAGGTCAGGTATTCTTTCACATTTTGCATACACTATCTATAATTTGTTTGTTAATATATTTGTTAATGATTTTGATGAATCATTCTGACTCTTCTTCTGCTAATTTTGGATATCCATAGGATTTTTGTAATTTCTGCTTCTAATAAACTAATAGAGTTTATAAAAAATTAAAATTAATTATTATTGATTTTCCTTCTCTAATCTATTAAATAACTTCTCATCATCCTCTTCATCTTCCTCATCAGCCTCCATACCCCCACTTCAACCTGTCCCCAAGCATCAAGTAATTTTTTCTCTGTGCTATCCACTTCCTCATCAAATTCATCTATCCTCATTTCAAAGACTTTATTAAGCCCCTCCACAGTATTATCAAACTGCTGACCATCAAGAATTATATCACTCAACTTTACCTCCAAGAGCTCAGGTTGTATGTTAGTAATTTTATTCCACATTCCAATATTTTTCAATTCTTTCTCATACTTCCTAACAATTAAAAGATTATTCACAAAATTAAACTGTTTTTGAAGAGTTTGGAAGTTTTTATATTTCAACTTCATTTCCATTTCCACTTTTTATCTCCTGTGCAAGTTTTCTTTTAGTATCTTTGTCAGCGCCAATAGCCTCTTTAAACAATTGTTTTTTCTTTTTTTCCAATGATTCCATCTCTTTTTCCAATTCATCTATTTTATTTTTTAATTTAGTAGATTCCTCTTCTAAATCAGTTATTGTTATTTTATCAAGTTCTATTGGACCCATAATATCCCCTCCAATTAAAAAAATAAAATTTAAGTAAGATTTAGCTTTCTTTCTCCATCTTCTTTAACCAATCCTCATCTTCCTCTTCCTCATCCAACTTCAAATTATCAACTACTGAATCTACATCAACAGCCCCACTTTCAACCTGCCCCCATGCCTCAAACAACTTTTTCTCTGCTTCATCCTCTTCTCCCTCAAACTCATCCAACCTCATCTCAAATACCTTATTTAAACTACTAACCATCTCATCAAACTCCTTCCCATCTAAGATTATATCACTCAACTTCAACTCCAACAATTCTGGCTCTATATTAGATATTTTATTCCAAATTCCAATATTCTTCAACTCCTTCTCATACTTTTTAATTATCAGAAGGTTATTAACAAATGTGTATTGCTTTTGCAATGTGGTAAAGTTCTTAAACTTCAACTTCATCTCCATCTCCAATGCCCTAATCTCCTGTGCTAAAATCTTTTTCTTTAACTTATCCGCCCCAATCCCCTCTTGGAAAAGTTGTTTTTTCTTCTTTTCAATTTGATTAATCTCCTTCTTTAACCTATCCAATTTGCTTTTCAACCTTATCTTCTCTCCTTCCAAATCCCTAATCGACAACTTTTCAATTGGATTTTTTACAAATAATTTTTTTGCCTTTTCAAAAACACTCATAATTCCACCTCTATTTTTTAATCAAAACTAATCCAACATCTTTTATAAACTTAACCTCATAATTTCCAGTTTTTTCCAACTTATAAAACACTTCCCTAACCACATCCTTTGAAAACTCATTTACAATGTCTTCAAAAGTTACATAGCTCCTAACATCGACTTCTTCCTTAACTCTCTTCTTACATCTCATTATCTCCTCATCCTCAAACTCTAAACTCATTAACTTAGCAAACGCCCTACAAAACTCATCAACCTCATTATAGTAGAGTTTTTTCTCTTTAACATCAAATAAAGATAAAGATATTTTATCTGATAAATACCTCTCTCTCAAATCATCTGAACTAACTATTTCTTTAGTTTTATTGTCAAATCCAGTTGGTGAGGCAATTAATAAGATAACTCTATCATATTCTTTTCCATTAATCTTTGCCTTCTCTATAATCTCCTTAACCTCTCCTAATGACATTGGATAAGTGTCAAATCCATCTCTGTTATACTCTTCAACGTGAGTAAAGTATATCCCTCTAAACATTATTTTCATTTTCTTTGTGAGTGGGTTAAGTTTTCTTTCTTCCATTAAAGCAGTGATTTCAGTATTCTTATTTTTTGTTTCAACAATCTCATCTTTATAAACCTTAAATCTCCTTCCATTAACTTTTATGGTTTTATTTTCAGACAGTTTTTTCCTCAACCTATCAACAAACCAGATTTCATAAAAACTTGCTTCCTCCAACCTGACAATCCTATCCTTTGATAATTTTCTCTCTTCTTCTAATGCCAATCTAATCTTATTCCACAACCTATCAAACTTTTCTTCAACTTCCTTCTTCTCTTGCTCAATTCTTTTGATCTCTTCATCTTTAAGTTTTAAAAGTTCATTCAACTCATCAATAATACTTTTATACTCCTCTTCAACTTCTTTTAATTTTAATTCTAACTTATTCCTCATCTCCTTCTCTTTTAAATCTTCAATTTCTTTAATTAATCTTTCTTTCTCTCTTTCAAATTCTTTTTTTAACTGCTCTCTTTCAAATTCAATTTTTTTCTTTTCAATATTCCTCCAATTTTCAAAATCTTCTTCTAACCTCCCCCTCTCTCTTTCAATAAACTCCCCCAAATTATGAATTCTACTTTCTAATTCTCTAATTTTGGTATTAACTCCTTCAATAAACCTCCTAAACCAATCATACTTCATTCCTTCAGATATTGCTTTATCCATTTTTTCCTTATAATTTAACCATTTTTCTTTTGCGAAATCCCTAATATACAGCCTAATAGTGTGGTCTTTTATACATTCATCAACCTTATCTCCAATGCCATTATAATACTCTTTTAATAAACTTAGGGTTTCATCAAAGCCCTTGTATTGGGCGTTCATAATTTCTCTAACAATATCATCAACACTCCAAATCTCAAAGACGTTATATTTTAATATATAACCAATCAACTCTAATTCTTTCTCCTTGTATTTATTTAAGGCAGGAAAATGTTCATTATTGTAATAAAAACTATATGCTAAGACCCCCAACGCCCATTCAAAAGTTCTCCTTGTTGCCCTATCAATATCATCTAAAAACTCACCACAATGCCCCTCCTTATACAAATTATAATTTTTTCTAATCTTATTCCATAAGGCAACTCTTTCCTCAAAATCTTCATTAACAATATCAAATCCTTCCCTAACAACACTCTTTGCTGGACTTTTTAGTTTTTCCAAACAATTAAAGTTCCCATTATCACCAAAAAGCATTTTCATCCCCCTTTAACAATAAAACTCATTTCTTCATCAATCTTTTCTGAGAGAAAATCAACAACTTCTCCATAACCTTCAATTTCAAATATTATATTAGAATTTAGTGTAATTTTTATTATTCCCCTCCCTTTTTTTGTATAAATTTCATATTTTGCCGTCTTTCCAATTGAAGAGACATAAGAACCTCCCATCTTTGCCATTAGATAGTCAATAAACTTTTCCAGAAACTCCCTGTCGTTAATTTTATATTTTAAAATCTTTCTTTCTTTTGGGATTTTTTTCTTTACCTCCTCTATTTTGTAGAGTTTTAGTTTTTCCTCTTCATTCCCTTCCAACTTTGATGATATTTCTTTAACAAACTCATCTATATCATCAACATCAACTATTATGGCAGTTTTTTTTATTTTTTCTATTCTTCCTCTTTTACTCCACTTTTCAATGAGGTAATCAACCCTTTTCCTCTCAATGTCCTTATCATAATTCACCACTACTAGATGCATAATCTCACGAGTATTAAATTGGATTTTTGTCTTTATATAATTTTCGATTTTATGGTTATTAATTTAATTTTCCAAAGTGGAAAAAATATTTTATTTGAATATTTAATTAGTTGGATTTTAGATGAGATAAAAAATAAATTTGAAAATTTTAAAAACCTACGGCTACTTACACAATAAAAAGAATTTAAATGTCATCTACTTCTATTGCTTTAAAAGGACACACTTTAACACAACTTTTGCATCCTATGCATTCATTTTCATCAAATACAACGTTAAATTCCTCATCCATCTTAATAGCCTCAACTGGACACATAGTTATGCATGCTCCACAATCAACGCATTTTTCTTCATCTCTTTTTATAACCCTTGATATTTCCTCAATTTCTCCATATTTACTTAAATATTTAATTGCCTCATCAACTTTCTCCTCATCTCCATTTAATTCTAAGATTAGGAAAGCCTCCTGTGGCTCTATTTTTGCCTTTAAAATATTGATGTTAACTTTTGTATCCAATATTGCATTTGAGATTATTGGTTTGTGCACATTCTCTGATGGAACCCATAGATATATCCTCTTCCTCATAACATCACCATTTAATGGTATAACCAACCAATTTTGATAAATCTTCAGAAGTTACCATCCCTACAACTTTATTATTTTTGTCCACAACTGGAACTCCTGAGATGTTGTATTTGTCCATCTTTCTTGCTACAACGTCAACGGGCTCGTTTACAGTTGTAGTGACTACATTTCTCGTCATAATCTCTTCGATGGATGTTTTGTTTTGAGCAATGGCCTTCGCTATGTCCCAGGAGGTTATTATGCCAACCAACCTTCCAAACTCATCCACAATAGGCAAGTGGTTTATATTATTCTTAATCAATATCTTAGACGCTTCTTCGATGGTTATGCTGATTGGAGCGACGATTGGCGGTTTACTCAATATTTCCCCAACGAGTTTCACATCTGACTTCATTGGTTTTGCAGAACCTTTTCCAAGAACATCAACCCTCTCAGTTAAGAGGAATTCTCCCTTCAAAATCCAATCCTTCAACTCCTTAGCAATCTCTCTGGACACTTTGTAACTTGAGACAGATGATGTTTTTATTGTTTTTTCAACTTTCTTACCTTCAATTTCAACTTCGATGGTAACTTCTCCTTTCCTCAAATCCTCATAGTTTGTTCTTGCTACAACAGGTCTATCTCTCCTTGGAACTCCGTAGTCTATGATAGGCACTTCGATATTTCTATCTCTTATAGCACAACACTTCGCAATCTCCGCATTTAGTACTGGAATCGGGACTCCAATGCCAACGAACAAACTACTTCCATATTTTGGTATTGTTGCAGCCCTTAAATACTTTTTATTCATCTGTTTTAAGTCTCCTTTAACCATTAACGTTCCAAATGCGTTATCTGGGTTGTGTTGTGTTCCTTCTCCAATTATATAGCCAACTCCTCCACCTAAGAAGATCCTTGTTCCAATACCTATGGTGTTGTAGGTTTTGGTTTCTCTGTTGTAGTCGTTTTGTAGTGGGTTTAACTGTCCTGCTCCAGAGTAGTTTATGTTTCCAAACTCTGGAAGGAGCGTCCCCATGTAGGTGTATATCTTCTCATCCCTACTGTTTGTTGCAGCGTTGTATGTTTGATAGGAATTCCTCGGGTTTAGTAAAATCGCCTGATTTATGTCTTCTAAGGTTATCGTTGTCCTAACCTTTTTTCTTGGGTAGCAGTCTGTTGTATAACCCTCTGCAACGAGTTCAACCTCTTTTCCAGCGACTAAATCCTCTATAACATGTGCTCCTCCATAATCTATATCTATATCCGGATCTGAGTTTGGCTGTGTTGCCCCCATGTAGGTATCCACAGCAGCAAGTCCTCCGTAGCATTCAACACCATTCAAGTAGATCTTTAGCATTTTTATTGGCGGGTCTGAGTGTCCAAAGTTTAAGATCGCACCACTTGAACACATCGCTCCAAATGTTCCTGTTGTAACTACATCAACTTCCGCAGATGCCTTTTCAGGTCCAATGTCCTCAACGATCTTAATCATTTCTTCAGCAGTAACAACTACAGCATCGCCATTCTTTATCTTCTCATTAATCTCTCTAATTGTTTTCATATGCATCATCCTAAGGTATTTGTTATTAATTTGTCCAAATAACATTAAAATAGCATTAAAAACATGAAAATCCTGATAAATAACTGTCGATTAAAATGTAAAATTTTATTGGGTAATCTAAAACTTTTGTAATTTCCACCTATATTAAATTTGCTATTTGTTTAAAAAAGAAATTGGTTTTTTAAATAGGACTTTCGCAAGCATATTCGAATA
>NZ_AGJL01000067.1 GCF_000243455.1 Methanotorris formicicus Mc-S-70
TGGTATCGTGAGATACGTTTATTCCGAAAATGCGTAATGTTTTAGATAGTTCTATACACGAATTAAAACTCTGACAATAGAAGAAAGAGCATATAAACAATTGCATTCGCCTTTTTTGAGAATATTCTCACCATAAACAATTTTTATTCGAAAAATAGTAAAATGTTGTGGTAGAAATATCTTATCATAAATGCTATATCATTATATTCGAATATGCTTGCGAAAGTCCTATAAAAATAATCTTGAGAGGGGTTTCATTAATTGGATAAGAAAATTTAACATAGACGATAATGAAGTCAATGAAGTTATTGCCTGTATAAAAAAGAATATGCAAGAAAAATCCTCTTTATGGGATGAAAGTAAGGTTAGAGAAATTATATTAGAATGGAAAGAAGAGCAGATTAAGAAAAAAGAAGAAGAATTGAATAAGCGACAGAAAGAAATAGAAGACGAGGTAAAAAAGGATGTAAAAACTAAAAAATATGAAGATGAGGGAATAACAAATAAAATTACAAAAATGAGCAATATAAAAGAGAAAGATGAAGATATAGAAAATAAAGATAGGTTAAAACAATTAAAAGATAAGATACTAAGTTATGAGGGGGATTTAAGAAATGTTCTAATAGCAATTATTGAAAATCATCCTGAATTAGTAAGTATTATTGATAGGCATCTACAATAATCTTAAGGGGGAGGGTAATGGAAATAAGAGAATTTAATAATATAGACGAGCTATTAGAAGAGACTAAAAACGATAAGGAATCTACAGATTACATAAAAGATAGATTTCCTATAAGATTCATATTTTTCCCAAATAAAGATATATTTAAAGAGTTTATAAAAAAGATGATTAATACAAAAAATGTTAAACTAAAGTTTGAAGAAATTCCTATGTCTTGCTATCTTACTTCAGAAGATGTGATTAAGTTTATTAACTCAAAAATAGAGGATGATAAAGATTTGTTAATAGTTCCAGTTTCAGAAATAGCAAGATTCTATGATAGCAAAAGTTTTTCGTCACTATTCCAACAGCTTTCTGAAATAGAGTTTAGAAATAATAAAAACAAAGTAAGGATTTACATACCAATAATTGGTTTATATAGTAGATTTGAAAAAGAATTTTTAAAAAATTTCTCAAGAGAAGAATGGGCTCCAATTTGGAAATTAA
Organism: Methanotorris formicicus Mc-S-70; assembly: GCF_000243455.1. Lineage (NCBI taxonomy): Archaea > Methanobacteriati > Methanobacteriota > Methanococci > Methanococcales > Methanocaldococcaceae > Methanotorris > Methanotorris formicicus. Next base: position 1,169 of record NZ_AGJL01000067.1, read on the forward strand.
ATAGTATCCCTGATAAAAAAATAAATGGGTATTGCTTAAATATCGAATTAAATTATAAAAAAGTTGAAAATCTTAGCGATAACTATACTATAATAAGAACATTTGAAGATTGGGGGAATTTATGGAAAAAAGAAGAAACAAAAGATATATTGTCATTATGTGAAGAAATTAATTATTTGTTTCAATATTTCCAGCCAGATTCTTTTTTTAATTTTGAAAACATTGATACTTATGATAAGTTCTTAGAAAAAATTCTAAAAATAAACATCCCTATACCCTACAATGATAAGGAGAAAGAGTTTTGGAGGGAGCTGATAGAGCATACTATTATGAATAATATAAGAAATTTTAAAGAATTAATACAAAAAACATTCAAAAAAATAGAGGTTCTTTATGATGATATTATAGAACTTTGGGTAAGGGGCAATAAATTCCAAAGATGGTTGTTAAAATGGTGTGTTTTAATTAATAAAAATTGGGAAAATAAGTATCTCTATAAAGTTTTAGAAGATATTGATAGATATGACGATATTTCAAATTTAGAGCTATCATTATGGCTCAAAATATTCGATATAAGTGTTAATAAAGAAAAAGAAATTTTTGATGAAAGACGAAAATTAATAAAAATGTTCTATAACCTATCCATGAGAAGTCCAAAAAATATTGAACCAATATTAAAAGAGAAGTTTTCAAAAGTATCTAATTTAAAATTAAAACAAAAAATTAGGTATTTAACTGACTTAACACAATTTGAAAAAGAACAGATAATTTTATGTCTTATTCAGGGATTAAGAAACAATGAATTAACAAAAAATGAAATTTTAGAATTACTAAGGGAAATTTATCCCAATCTTTACTATTACTTAGGTGGAGTTAATTTTTCTAATTTAGATGAAGAAAACAGATGGGTTATTGGATACTTTAATGAATATAAGTGGTCTAAAGTTTTGGATGAAGTATCTAATGGCTTATTAAATATATTAAATGAAAAAAATAAAGATGAAAACTCATTTGCTGAATGGTATTGGAAATTTAAAACTTCTAAAGACATATTAGCACAAATTGAAAAAGATGAACATACTAAAATAGTTTGGATTGATGGATTAGGTGTAGAATTTGCTTCTTTAATAAAAAACATAGTCAATAATTCTGAAAACTATTTCATTGAGGATATATTTATAGGAAGAACGGAACTGCCATCAATAACTGAATTAAATAAATTTGAATGTGAAAAAATAAATGATTTAGATAAATACATTCACAAACAAAATCCATATAGACATCCAAAATGTATAGTGGAGGAGGTTGATATCGTAAATGGTATTATTAAGAATATTTTAGGCAGTTATGATAAGATTATTATCGTTTCTGACCATGGATTTACACCATTTGCTCTAAAAAGATATGGAAATGTAAAAAAATATGATTTTGAGGCAGGGCATGAGGGTAGATATGTTTGGCTCGATACATTGGGTGAGAATGTTAGAAACAATATTAAAGATAACAATGATTACATTAGAGACCCAAATAATAGAGCATTAGTTGCATTAAAATACACTTCATTGGGAGATATTCCAAGAAGAGAAGTTCATGGAGGAGCTACTCCAGAAGAAGTTTTAGTCCCAATAATTGTAATCTCAAAAGATAAGGACAAAATTAATTATGAAATAAGTTATAAAAGAACCATATTGGTAAAAAACCCAATTTTGTATTTGGATATAACTCCTTATCCAAAATATAATCCTTATGTAATATTCAAAAACCAGAGGTTAGATTTAAGTTATGATAACTCAGAGAAAAAATGGTTCGTTAATTTACCAACAAAAAAGCCAGAAAAATACAATCTTAAAATTTCAATAGGTAAATTTAGTAAGGATATTCAAATAGAAATCAAGGGTGGAATGAAAGAGAGGGATTTACTATGAGTAATTTAGATTCAAAGATAAAAAGATATTTTCCATACGAATCGGTTTATAAAAGTCCTGAAAGGTATAGTGTATTTATTGGTAAAAATTTACCTTCATTTATAAGAGATTGGTTAATAAGCAAATTTACCGACGAAGATGGGGAGTTAGATAAAGATGCATTGTTAGAATTCTTAGAAACATACATTCCAATAAAGAATGATAAAATTAAGGGGGAGTTAATAAACGAGGGTAAAACAATAAAAATATTAACGAGAATCATAGTTGAACCAGATGTAAAATCTGGAATACTAAAATTTAGCATACCTGAACTCAATATAAAGTTTAGTGAGGGCAGAGTCCCACAACATATCGCAAAAAAATATCCCGAACTAAGAGGGGGTGAAGTGTGGGGCGTTGTTGAGTTAGGATATGTTCCACCACAAGGAAAAGAAAAAGGAGTTATTGAAATTGTGGATTATAAACCATTTAAACCTTATGATGTGGATTTAGAATATTATAAATCAGTAAGAAAAGAATTCACATTAGAAGAGTGGATTGATTTACTAATAAGGTCTATGGAATACAACCCAGATGGATTTGAATCATTAGACCAAAAATTGTTATTTTTAAGTAGGTTATTAGTATTTGTTGAGCCAAGATTAAATTTAATAGAATTGGCTCCAAAAGGAACTGGAAAATCATATATTTTTGGTAATTTAAGTAAGTATGGTTGGATTATTAGTGGAGGAACAGTTTCAAGAGCAAAATTATTTTACGACATAAATAGAAGTATGCAAGGACTCGTTGGAAGATATGACTTCATTGCTATGGATGAAATTCAAACAATAAAATTTACTGATGAAATGGAGCTTTTAGGAGCTTTAAAGAGCTATTTAGAACAAGGAACATTTACTGTAGGGAATTTTAAAGGAACTGCTAACACAAGTTTTATTCTTTTAGGAAACATACCTTTAGATTCAAATAATAGACCAATAAACCGTAGATATTTTGATAATCTTCCAAGATTTTTTAGAGATTCTGCATTATTGGATAGATTTCACGGATTTATAGAAGGTTGGAAATTACCAAGGGTTCATGAAGATTTAAAAATTAAGGGTTATGCTTTAAATGTAGAATACTTTTCTGAAATATTGCATACATTGAGGGAATGTGGTGAGTATGCAACAATTGTTGATGAGCTATTAGATATCCCTCCTAAAGCTGATACAAGGGATACTACTGCTATTAAAAGACTTTGCACTGGTTACTTAAAATTGCTCTATCCGCATGCTGAATCTGCTGATGATGTAAATTTAGGGGACTTTGAAACTTTCTGCTTAAAACCCGCAATGGAAAAAAGAAAAATAATTAAACAACAAATTCATTTGATTGATGACGAGTTTAAACCAGGTATTCCAACGATAAAAGTAAAAAAATAAGAACAAACAATGATTTAAAGAATATACAAAATTTCAACATTGTTTTTTAGTGAAATTATGTCTATTACTTCTGCAGATGATTTGTTGGAGTTAAATAAAAAGTTAGATGAGGGTGTCAAATACATTAAATTAATCTTTGATTCTTTGGAAGAATTAAATGTCAAAGTTGATAAGCAAACAGAAGTATTGGAAAAACTAAAATGCCAAAATGGATAAGCAAACAGAAATTTTAACTGAACTCAAAAAAGGACACGATGAAGTGAGGGAAACATTAGATAAAATGGTTGAAATTTTAGAAAAAATTCTTAAATAGCTCCTGTCTTTTCTGCAATTTCTTTTGCTTTCTCTCTGCTAATCCCGTGCCTTAAAATTGTATATCTATTCCTTATTTTGTGGGCAATGGTTAATGCTTCTATAATCAAATCTTCATCAACTCCCAGTTCCTTTGCAGTTGTTGGGGCATTTACCTTTTTTAGTGATAATTTGATTTTTTCAGATAAACCTTTTAATTTTTCATTTTCCAACTCATGCAAATAGGACATTATTATAGTCCCAACTCCGCACTGCTCTCCATGCAGGGAATTTATTTTTAAATCATACTCCTTCTTTAAATAATCCAATGCATGGGAAAATAAATGCTCGCTTCCGGATGCAGGACGGGAAGAGGATGCAATGGAGATGGTTATTCCACTTGCTATGAGGGATTTTACCAATTTTTTTGGATATTCTTCCAAATTGGAGTTAAGGGTGTAATCAATCAATTCCTTTGCAATTGTCTTTGAAAAGATTGCAGAGCTCTCACTATAATCTTCCCCAATTTCTCTGTGAGCAAGTTTCCAATCTAAGACAGCGGTGATATTTGATACTATATCCCCCATTCCCGCACTTAGCAACCTCTTTGGAGATTTTTTTATGATGTCAATATCTGCAATAATGGCTATTGGTGCCTCTGTCATAAATGAGGGCTGTCTTATAGAAACAATTGGAGATGCAATGCCGTCATTTGATGCCGTTGTGGGAATGCTTAAAAAAGGAATCTCTAATTTGTATGCAATGAGTTTCCCAGTATCTATTGCTCTTCCCCCACCTAAGCCAATAATAGAGTCATATGCATGATATTTGTTAGTTTCAAATGCATCAATATCAATCTCATTATAATATAAGATATCAAAATCAAATTTGCAATATTTCTTTGTGTTTTTTCCAGTTATGACAAGGGGATTCTTTAGGTTTAATTTTTTCAATATATCTATAGTTTGGTCTATGGCACCTTCTTTAATTAGTATATACCTTGGAATCACAATCATTTTTTCCCTTTCTGCGTTTTTATTCTTAATATTTTGGTAAAATATTTATTTGTTTTTTGGTTGGCATATATCTTAAAAGTAGTATCCTAAATAAAAATTTAATAAAATATAATATAGTTAATTTGCCACTAAAAATTTATTGTGGTTGCAATGGCATCAAAACCCACCCACTATGCTACTAAACCTTAAATATTAATATGTTCAATTACTTTAAAAAACAATAAGAAACAGTATCTCCGAACATCATACTAACTAATAGAAAACTTAATATTTGGTAATATCGAATAGTTAATATACAAAAAAATATGGAGGTGAAATCATGAAGGGGATAAAACACACAATAATAAAATCCTTTAACGAATTTAACAGTTTTGTTGGTAAGGCTTTTACAAATTTACGCCGAGGATTTTATCGGGGTTTGAAAGGGTTTATTCCTAAAAGGGATTTCATCAAAGCTATAGAAAGCAACACATACTTAGAAACGATTAGCACGTT
>NZ_AGJL01000068.1 GCF_000243455.1 Methanotorris formicicus Mc-S-70
TGATGTCTTTAAAACCGATGATAAACTCTGGGAGTTTAAGGCAGAGTATGATGTGTGGTCTACATCTATAAAAGATAACGTTTTAGTTTTAGGATGTTCATTAACAGAAAATCTCCTTTCCAAGTACGCTCCAGTTTATGCGTTAGATCTTAAAACAGGCAATAAACTTTGGAAATTCAAAGCAGAAGATTGGGTAAACACAACAACTATAAAGGATGATGTAGCGATATTAAGATGCGGCTACAACAAATACTTAAAATATGCTCCAGTTTATGCATTAGATCTTAAAACAGGCAATAAACTTTGGGAATTTAAGGTAGAAGATTGGGTAAACACAACAACTATAAAAAATGATATTGTAGTTTTAGGTTGTAGGGGAGGATATGTTTATGCATTAGATCTTAAAACAGGAACTAAGATTTGGGAATTTAAAGTGGAGAGTAGTGTAGAGATGGCATCTACAAAAGATGATATTCTAATATTGAGATGTTTGTTTGGATACACTTATGCATTGGATATTAGAACCGGACATAAACTTTGGAAATTCAAGGCAGAACACGATATATGGACAACATCAATAAAAGATGATGTTATAATATTGGGCTGTAGAAAAGGTCATACATACGCATTGGATATTAAAACAGGTAGTAAGATTTGGGAATTTAAGGCTGAGAATTGGGTAAAAACAATATCAATAAAAGACAATATTGTAATTTTAGGATGTAGGGAGGGACATACTTATGCATTAGACCTTAAAACAGGAACTAAGATTTGGGAATTTAAGGCAGAGTATGACGTATGGACTACTTCTATAAAGGATGATGTTATAGTATTAGGATGTAGGGAGGGACATACTTATGCATTAGACCTTAAAACAGGAACTAAGATTTGGAAGTTTAAAGCAGAGTATGACGTATGGACAACATCTATAAAGGATGATATCGTAGTTTTAGGATGCTCATTAACAGAAGACCTTCTCTCTAAATACATCCCTGTTTATGCATTAGATCTTAAAACAGGTAAGAGACTCTGGGAATTTAGGGCAGAGGGTAGTGTGGAGACAACTTCTATAAAGGATAATATTGTAATTTTAGGATGTAAAGAGGGCTATACTTATGCATTAGATCTTAAAACAGGAGCTAAGATTTGGGAATTTAAAGCAGGGGGACGTGTGGAAACAACATTGATAAAAGATGATGTTGTGATATTGGGATGCGGTTATAATGAATATTTGGATTATGCTCCACTCTATTTCTTGGATTTGAATACCGGAAGTCAGATATTCGAATTTAAGATGAAAAGTGACGTGGGTTCCTCAATAATAAAGGATAATATTTTAATATTAAGTAGTAAAAATGAAGTTTATGCATTTGATTTGGATAAAGTGGATATAAAGTTAATGTCTATGGATATAAAAGAAAAAGAGGAGAGAAAAATAGTAGCCACCAATAAGAACAAAAATAAATTATGACTTAATAATTCCCTATTAAATTTAATTTAAAATCACAAAATATTTAAAGAAATAAATATATAAAACTTAAGAGTAACATTTGGGTTGATAATTATGATTACAACAGTAGTCGGTAGTTATCCAGTAGTAACAAAAAAACCAGAGACATTGATGGAGAAGATTAAAAATCTTTTTGGCATGTTTGATGAATACGAATATGCAATAGAAAAGGCAGTAATTGATCAAATATCTGCTGGGGTTGATATCGTTAGTGATGGACAAGTTAGGGGAGATATGGTTGAGATATTTGTAAACAACATGTACGGGTTTGAAGGAAAAAAAATTGTTGGAAGAGTTGAATATACAAAACCAATAACGTTGGATGACATAAAATATGCCTTAAGAATAATCTCGAAACACAATGGTAAAGGTGTAAAAGGCATCATAACAGGGCCATGCACAATTGCCTCATCTGTCAGGGTTGAGAGTTATTACTCAGACAATAAAGATGAGAAGTTGATATACGATATAGCAGTTGCATTGAAAAGAGAAGTTATGGCAATTCGAGATTACGTAAAGATGATTCAAATTGATGAACCAATTCTATCAACAAAACTTTATGATTTGGATATAGCAAGGAAGGCGATAAACTTAATAACTAAAGATATTAAGATCCCTGTCGCATTGCATGTTTGCGGGGATGTAGTGGACATATTCGAGGATTTAAATAAATTTAATGTAGATATCCTTGACCATGAATTTGCCTCAAATAAAAAAAATCTTGAGGTTCTTGAGGTTATTGAGAAAAAGGTTGGATTTGGTTGCGTAAATACAAAATCAAAAAAAGTTGAGGATGTTGAAGAAATTAAAGCATTAATAGAAGAGGGTATAGAGATTTTAAAGAACAATGAAAAATTGAAAAATAAGGATGTCAAGGAGTTTATGCTCATAGATCCTGATTGTGGTATGAGATTGTTGCCAATAGATGTGGCATACAACAAATTAAAAAATATGGTTGCTGCGAGTAAGTTAATTGGTTAAATTTTATTGAACTAATCCTAATTTTTTCTTCAAATGTGGCATCAATCCTCCATCGTTCAAGATTTCCATCATGAATTCTGGGAGTTTTTGTGCTTTTAATTCTTCTCCAGTAGTTAAGTTCTTTATTGTACCTTTGTCTAAATCCACCTCTAATATATCTCCTTCTTTAACATGCTTTGATATGTCTTTGCACTCCAACAAAGGTAATCCAATATTTATTGCATTCCTATAGAAGATTCTTGCAAAACTCTCAGCAATAACTAAAGATATACCTGCCCCTTTTAGTCCAATTGGGGCATGTTCTCTACTTGAACCACAACCGAAGTTTTTACCTCCAACAATGATGTCTCCTTTTTTAACTTTTTTTGGAAAGTCAGGATCTGCTCCTGTCATAGCGAATTTTGCGAGTTCTTCCTCTGTTGTATAAACCAAATATCTTGCTGGCAATATAGCATCTGTATCAATGTTATCTCCGAACTTCCAAACTCTTCCTTTTATAATTTTCTTTACCATCATCTCACCAATTAATTTTTAAAAAAATATGTAGCAATCATAAATAAATATTTTGATTATGACAAATTTTATATATGATTTTAGGTATTATATCATACTGGTGATAAGATGGTATATACAACAACACTAAAAAAAGCATCAACAAAAGGAAATTCTTTAAGAACAACAGTCCCATCAGGCATTGTAAAGGCATTTGGTTTAAAAGATGGAGATAAATTGGAATGGGAAATTGTAGCGAAAGATAATGATTTAATGATTATTGTTAAACCAAAAATAATACAGGGGAATGACCATGGAAAATGATAAAATCATAGCAGAAATATTAAAAAAACTTAATACACCGGTTAATAATGTAGAATTGGCAGAGAAAATAATAATTTCCTCATTAAAAACCATAATGCAATATATTTCATGTGAGAATTTCGAAGATTTATTAAAAACCGATAAAACCAGCATTTTAGATAAATTCAAAAAATTATCTCAAGAAGAAATTAAATATCTCAATGAAAGAATGAATAATATACCCACACCTCCAATTGAAGAATGTCAAGTTCTCGTTCAGAAGATAATTCCTCAAAAAACAAGAAAATCTTTAGCATCTTATTTTACAAATGATATTGGGATAGAATTTATGTCAGAATTTGTTAAAGAATATTACAATAATACATCTGATAGGAAAGTAGTTATTGCCGACCCTTTCTTAGGTTCTGCAAGAACAATAACAAAAACAATTGAAAAACTGGGTTTTAAAAACATTAAAAAGATTTATGGTATTGAAAAATACTACCTTTCTGCACTTGTAGGTTATTCAGCCATATTAAAAGCAACAAAAGGAGAAGTTGATATTGAGGTAATACATGGAGATGCATTTAATGTTATTATTAATCTATTAAGAGATAATGGGCTGAATAATTACTCTGCAGATATAATATTAACCAATCCACCATTTACGAGGTGGAGTAACTTAGATAATCAATATAGAAACGAACTCATCAATATAATCAAAGAGCTTAATTATTCAGAATATTAACAAGAAAAGATGCAAGTTTGCAAATATTATCTATGTTTCTTATAGATTGTTTATTAAAAGATAAGGGTTTAGTTATAAGTGTTCTACCCTCATCTACTTTTTATACAAATTCAGGAAATGGTTATAAACATCTATTGAAAAAAAATTATGAAATATACGCAATATTAGAAAACAATGGTTCATCATTTTCAGTAGATAGTGGTTTTAAAGAAATTATGCTTATTGCCAAAAAAACACAAAAAATAAATAATTATAAAACATTTTTCGGAAAATAAGAAATGTAAAAGAAATTAAAGACATTATAAGAGAAATTTTCAATTTTGATAATAAAGATAAGGTTAATCTTTATAATTTACCGGAAATCATAGATAGGAATTGGTCGTTTCTATTTGAGGATTCTGATTTTAGAAACACAATATTGAAAATAATTAATTATGGGAAAGAGCAAGGAATACTTATTGAATTTAATAATCTTTTTAAAAAAGAAAACATAATCAGAGGAATAGAAATGTATGGAACAGATTTTTTCTTTATTCCAAATAAATTTTGGACTATAAAAAATGAAACTAATGAATACATAGAGGTTTATAATAATACCACTCAAAAAACACTAAGAATTAAAAGGGAATTTCTTACCAAAGTTTTAAGAAAACCAAATATATTTGCAAATAGAATTGTTGTTAAACCAAGTTCTTATGCTCTTTCAATTCCAGAAGATTTGGATTTTGATTATGATTTAAAAGAATATATTAATTATGGTGTAAAATCTGGCACAGCGAAATTTTCTATTAAGGCATGGAGAGAAAAGTGGTATTCCCACATATACAAGCAAATTCAAAAAAAACAACCTTATGGTAATATATTTTTGCCTGATAAGGTAGATTCAGCATTCAAACATAGGGGAGTTTTTGCAAATTATACAGAAAAAGATACAATTGCAACAAAAAATTTCTATATATTGAAGATAAAAGATAAAGAAGCACAAAAATTACTCACATTGTGGTTCAATAGCACAATCTTTTTATCAATATTTGTTTCTATGGGAAAAAAGATTTCTGATAGGTTTATTAGATTTTTAGGTCAAGATTATCTATATGGATTAATTCCAAATATAAATAACATAGATAATGATTTAAAAACTGACATGATTAATTTATTTGATAGCATTAAAGATAAAAAGTTCCCTCCATTAAAACATCAGTTTGAAATAGATGAATTTTCAAAAATTAGGTATACGTTAGATTCTTTGATATTGGAGGCGATTGGAATAGATGATATAGAAATACAAAACAATATATATAGATATATAAAGAAAAAACTAATTTAGGATAATTTTGCACCATCTTATTTCATCTTTTTCTTTTTTATTTTTAATATAATCCACAAGAGTTATAGGATACATTTTAAATTGTAGTTGATTGCCTGTATGTCTTATGTCTGTTTTTGGTATTCCTATATTTTTACCTTTCCCATTTCCACCCTTTCTTTGGATTGTTAATATCTTTTTTCCTTCTAATCTAAATTCTATTATTCCCTTTTTACTAAATCCAATTTCAACATCTTTTTTAAGCTTTTCTATAAAATCCTCCATATTTATTAGGTATAGCTCTTTATTGTTTTCTCTTTTATCATAGATTGCAAGAATTTTCAAACATTTTTCATTTTTTACAAATATCTCTTTTATAATTATAGAAATTTTATTTTTTAAGAAATTTTTAAGTTTATCCTGGTCTTTTTCAAGAATAAAACCGTAGTTCCCATCAAAACATTAAATATATAACTCAATAGATATATAGTATCAAAAAAATAGTTGAAGGTGATAACATCGTTGAAGAGAGCGTCCCAAAAGCTTAAACGATTAATAAATCTCATGTGGGCTAAGTTCTATCTAACTGTAGAGAAATATAAGTCACCATACGCCCGCAGAGAGAAAATA